>NZ_SZPP01000021.1:0-77167 GCF_030263775.1 Candidatus Jettenia sp. AMX1 | reverse complement strand
CTCTATATATCAGTGTATACACTCAAATTGCTCATCTTCTCCTTATATGTCAATATCTTATGACTTTGCTTCGGCTTTACTTTAGTAAAGTCACGCTAGGGAAATGGCTTTTCGCTTCGTCAAGCTAGCCTTTAATCGTGAAATACGTTACTTCTGATCCGTTCTTAGCGTCATCAGCATTTGAATAATGGTGTCAATTCTCTGATTGAGTGCTCCTATCTCAGTTCTTAACTGCCCTATTTCGTTTCTTACACTTCCAATCTCGTTATCTATTTTCTGGACAAGATATCGGAAATCATCTTCTTGCTTCCTTTTAACTTCATCAATCTTCTGGATAAGTTCTGTAGTTCTTTCGTCTACTACCTGGTAGACTAACTCAAGCGTTACCTTCTTTAAGGTGTGCTTTATAATCCCCTTCATAATCTCTTTTCCCCCTGTGAAACACAAAAGGCTAACTACAAACGGTCATAGCGTCTGTAGCTAGCCTCTATTGCAGGTGTATAAAAACACCCACTTTATTACCATCTCGCAATGACTATGACTCATTACAAGCATCTTTTCTCTGTATGTTACTATAAAAGTTTCACCATTCAAGGTATTTTATTTCACCTGGTGTGTGTGCAATCTTGGCAATCCTATCATAGTTATACAATATATAGCATGTATGTATGTTTTTAGTACATACTATATTCTATACAACATTTCACTATCTCTACTCTTGTATCTACTATTTTTATCATGATTTTTTCTTCTGTGAGAGGTGTGGATAGGATATGCTGTATGTTTAAGGAAACTCAAAATCCTCCCCCTGCCCCCCTGTCTCTCAATTATAGAATTATTACTCTCTTAAAAATTTCATGTCGTACCTAATCATAGAAATATACCAAGAAAGATAAATACAAACAACAATTAAATTCCATTGAAAGCCCTGTGAATGCTGATAGAATAAAACATCAGCAGAAGACAGCAAAAGAGGTAAAAAGGTCTGGAAATTATGGTACAAAATTTAATACTCGACGATTTATCTGTATACGGCGCTGAATTTACCCTTAGAAATGGCAAGCCGGCTTGTTTACTCATACATGGACTTTGCAGCGGTCCTATTTTGATGAGAGAGCTTGGAGAATACCTGTACAAAGATGGCCATACTGCCAGAGGTATCCTTTTACCCGGCCATTGTATGAATATGGGAGGTCTCTCTTCGGAATCACATTACAACTGGAGCGAGAAAGTTGAGTCCGAGTATCATAAATTAACAGATACATACAAAGAAGTTGTAGTTATCGGATTTTCTTTAGGTGCATTGCTAACTTTACAATTAGCAGCAAAGTATCCGATAAAGAAGATGGTACTTATGGGCATACCGATATTTCTTGTGCGAGAGTACCTACCTATGAGTAGTTTAATTAAACTATGTAAGAATTTTACCCAAAAGGTTAGAACATGGAGAAGAAAGTGCTATATGGAATCGGAAACATATTCCGGCTATCTCTATCATCCGGTGGATACGTATTATTCTCTTCAAGCAGTTGATGACATCTTAACGATTATCGAGACTATTAAACCGAGGCTAAAAGATATAAAATCATCTGCCCTGGTCATTCATTCTCAAAAAGACGGTGTTGCCGCGCCAGCAAGTGCAAGATATGTATTAAAGAATCTCGGCTCTGCCGATAAACAGTTAGTATGGCTTAATCAGAGCCATCATTATATGTTATCTGGTGGTGAAAAGAGCATTATCTTCAATGCTATAAAAAATTTCTTGAGTAAAACTTAGTGATAATTATAGTACTTGGCAAAATCGCTTTAAAATAGGTCTTCGGCGACTTTAGCGACATGTAGTGGGCAAGGCGCGCCTTGCCCCCACTATATAGTTTGTTTGAATTTCCTGTATATAAACATAAGAGGCGAACACAAGGTTCGCCCCTACATGTTGTATGAATATATTAATTCTTTGAATTTAAAAAGAGTTTAAATGTCAATGGCTATTTATTAAGGGATCGAAGTAGATCCAATATCTTAATTGATTTTTTACTTATGCACCTAGTTTCTCAATTTTTGCCCCGCAAACCTTGTATTCCGCCGTCTGGGTAATATTATCATATGCATCTTTTGTCAACTTATTTACAGCAGACTCAACAAAGTGCATAGGCATCCAGATTACACCCTTCTTTACCTTCTCAGAAACCTCGGCACGAGCAGTAATCTCACCACGACGTGTAGCAATTCTAACCGTTTCACCGTCAAAAATTCCCAATTCCTTTGCATCTGCCTGATTTACTTCAACAAAACATTCATTTGTTTTATGAATAATCCCTTCCGACCTTCGTGTCATAGTACCTGCATTGTAATGATACAAAGTACGCCCTGTTGAGAGTAATAATGGAAACTCTTTATCAGGACTCTCGGCGGGTGCACGATAGGGCAATACAAAAAATTTACCAAGACCCCTTGGAAATTTACCTTCATGTAAAAATTTAGTACCGGGATGTTTTGCATCCGGACATGGCCATTGAATGCCATTTTGCTCGATTCTTTCATAACTAATGCCTGCGAGTATGGGTGTAAGGCTTGCAATTTCAGCAAAAATTTCCTTTGGTGAAGGATAATTCATGCTGTATCCCATACGCGTAGACAATTCGGAGGTAATTTGCCAGTCGGGTTTCGTATTCCCTACAGGATTGATGGCCTTCCGGACACGCTGGACACGGCGTTCCGTATTAGTAAAAGTACCATCCTTTTCGGCAAAACTAGTAGCTGGCAGGATAACATCTGCATATTTAGCAGTTTCTGACATAAAAATATCCTGTACAACAAGAAACTCAAGATTTTTTAGCGCTTTGATAGTGGAATCCTGATTAGGTTCACTGATAACCGGGTCTTCTCCGATTACATACAGGGCCTTAAATTGATTCTTACCCATGCGTTCAAACATGGTCGGCGCAGTAGCCCCCGGAGTTCTTGATAATGTAACACCCCATGCCTTCTCAAATTTCTCCATAACCGCATTATCTGTAACGTCCTGATATCCGGTCATTTTATTCGGTATGCACATATCTGTAGCACCCTGCACGTTATTCTGACCACGGATGGGATTAACACCTGTACTGGATTTTCCGACATGTCCTGTCAATAAAGCAAGATTTGCAATAGTTCTCACATTATCGGTACCACAGGTATGTTCAGTAATTCCCAGGGTATAATATATGGCTGATTTTTCTGACTTAGCGTATAATCTGGCAGCTTGACGGATATCTTCTGCCGGAATACCAGTAAATCCCGAGGCCTGTTCAGGTGTAATATCCTTCACAAATGCTTTTAACTCTTCAAAACCTTCTGTCCGAGTGCTTATGAATTCTTTATTTTCAAGACCTTCGGCAATGATGACATGAGCCATTGCATTCAATAACCAGTTATCTGTACCCGGTCTTACCGGGAGATACAACTTGGCATGCTGAGCAAACCAGATCCTGCGTGGATCAGCTACAATAAAGGTACATCCATTCCTTAGGGCCTTCTTCATCTCCAATCCCACAATCGGATGTGCCTCTGTTGGGTTGCCACCAATTAGAAAAATGAGTTTACAATCCTTGATTTCGCTAATGGAATTGGTCATTGAGCCACTACCGAATGACATCGCCAGACCGGCGACGGAAGGTGCGTGTCAAGTCCGGGCACACTGATCTACGTTGTTTGTACCAATCGTAGCACGCGCAAATTTCATTGCTAGATAATTCTCTTCATTAGTGCACCGCGAAGAACTCATTACTCCTACATAATCTGGTCCATATTTGGCCTTTATTTCACCTAATTTAGAAGCAACGAGGTTCAGCGCTTCATCCCATGTTGCTTCTTCAAATTTCCCATTCCTCTTTATAAGCGGCTGCTTCAATCGGTCAGGATGATGGACAAAGTCAAACCCGAATCGCCCTTTTACACATAGGTTGCCGTCATTAGGAATAGACCCCACCTTTGAAGTTACTTTAACAACCTTATTCTCTTTCACATTTAAGTACATCGTACAACCTACACCGCAATAGGCGCAGGTGGTTTTGACCTGCTTAAACTCCCACTCCCGTCCCATTCCTACAGCTTGCTTCTCCACTAATGAACCAACTGGGCAGGTAGACACACACTGACCGCACAACACACAGGTTGTATCACGCCGAGACATTCCAAATGGTAGTCCCGTTTCCGTTTTAAACCCCCGATTCTTGAAATCAATAGCATAATCCTGCTGAACTTCGGCGCAAATGCGGACACAGCGACCACACAGGATACATTTGCTCGTATCCTGCTGAATGACAGGATTACTATCCTCTACAACACCGCCGTCTGGTTCCTCAAAAAATTTGCTTTCTCTCACACCATACTCATAAGCGAGATCTTGTAATTTGCAGGCGCCACATTTCCCACACGTCATACAATCCTTAGGATGATCCGAAAGAATTAACTCCAAAACCATTTGTCGTGTTTTTAATACCTTCTCAGAATCAGTTCGAATAACCATACCATTGGTAACTTCAGTATTGCAGGAAGTAATAAGAGCATTCGACTTACTTCTTTCTATCTCCACCATACAAACACGGCATGCCGCAAAGGGCTCCAGACGAGGATCGTGGCAAAGGGTTGGAATATGAATACCGACAGAACTGGCTGCTTGTAAAATTGTTTTGCCTTTGTCCACTTCTATCGTATTACCATCAATATTTAATTTAATCTTTGGAACCATTACCATAAATATCTTTCTCCTTAATTTAACTTATCATAATTCCTGCATAACCTACAACTTGATTATAATCACCGGTAATATCACCACTGGTTTCATAACGCACTAATTCTGCATTTTTAGCCCCTCTATCCTTAGAACATACGAGCATGGCAATTGTAGGATAGATACCGCACATAGTAATATGCTTACTGTATACTTCATAGTATAAGTTACTTTCGTTAAGAGACAATATCTCATGAATAGCAATCTTGTCTTTTCTATTGGCGGATGTTTGTGATTCGTAATGCGTCATATCGGAAGAAGCTACAACAAGGGCATCAGGACGTAATTTCTGTAATACCCGTGATAAGTTCTTACCAATATCTTTAAGATTTATTATGTCCCCGGAAGATATAACAATCACAACGATTTTAACAGAAGGATTAAAGTATTGAATAAAAGGTATCTGCACCTCGGCAGCATGCTCACTAAAATGGGCCTCCTTGTCTTTCTTAATAAGATCGGAGGCTTGCACTAATTCTTCCACCACTTCCTCATCTACCTTGACATTTCCAAGTGGTGTATTCCATGATCCATCAGGCCAAACGGAATATGGTACACCATAACCTGTATGGTTTGGCGCTAATATAACTACCGTATTTGGTATTTCAATTCTTGAATAAAGATTTCCTGCAACGCGTCCTGAGTATATATATCCAGCATGTGGAGAAATAATACCTAAAACAGGTTGCTTCTCACAACCCTTAATTGAAAAATCTTCAATATCTCTCTTTAACTGAATCGCATCTCCGCTATAAAAACTTCCTGCCACTGCTGGTTCTCTTATCATAACCCTTCCCGATTTCATCCTAAACATTGGGCTATAAGCTATTCATAAAAGTACTTATAGTTTATCATGGTAAAGTTACCCAGTCAAACTTCTTTTAGAGACTATCTGAAAAGTACCAGAATTAGGTTAAACGCCGAACCATAAGATGGATCATACATAACAAGATAAATCATAAAAATAATGTGCTACTTGCATTCCAATATGGTATATGCTAAACTTCAGTTTTTATGTATAGTTTTAAGGATTATTAACCGAGACAGTGTTTATAGTAAGGAGCAATGATTTGGCGAAGGCTTTAGCATTATTATCAGGAGGCTTAGATAGTACCCTTGCAATCCGTGTCATTCAGAAACAAGGGATAGAGGTAATCGCCCTGAATTTTGTGACTGTATTTTGTCGTTGTACATCTCATGGTAGCTGCAAGCTTGAGGCAGTGAAGGTTTCAGAAAAGTTTGGAATACCAATTAAGGTTATCAATACTACCGAACGATTTCTGGAATTAGTAAAAAAACCCAAATACGGATATGGGAAGAATATGAACCCCTGCATAGATTGCCGGATTAATATCTTTCGCATTGCGGGAGAATATATGCGAGAGATCGGCGCTGATTTCATTATTACGGGTGAAGTACTAGGGCAAAGACCGATGTCACAACGAAAAGACGCCATGAGGCTTATCGATAAAGAGGCAAACCTTACGGGCCTTGTCTTAAGGCCTTTGTGTGCCAAGCACATGGAACCTACCATACCTGAAAAATTAGGCATTGTGGATAGGGGACAGTTGCTCCAAATTCGGGGCCGTTCGAGAAAAGATCAAATACAGCTTGCAGATGTATTTCAAATAAAAGATTATCCCTGTTCGGCAGGTGGATGCCTGCTGACCGACCCGGAATTTGCCCATCGTATAAGAGATTCTATCGATACCTGCGATACCACGGTTAATGATGTTAACTTGTTAAAGGTCGGGAGACACTTTAGGCTTGATTCAAAAACAAAAATCATTGTTGGCAGAAATGATGAAGACAATACGAGAATCGATTCGCTTTCACAGGAATCGGATCTCCTGTTAAATTTAATTGATATGCCCGGTCCTCTTGCCCTCGTACGCGGAGAGATCACCGATGAAAAAATTCAGATAGCAGCACGCCTTACTGCCCGGTATGGAAAATCACAATTCTTATCAGGAGTAAAGGTTTCTGTAAAACAGGCAAAGAAAGACCTCCCTGCAAAGACCCTGGAAATTACTCCGATGAGTCAAGAAGAAGCTGATAAACTTATCATAAAAAAGACACATAACCAGTAATAATATAGTCAAATAAATCTAATTTTAAATACGTATGAAATTTACATATAAAGATTTACTCAAATACTTTGAATACCTTAAAAATTTAGCGCAAACGATTTCCTATACACCCAAAAGATCGTTTATCAAAACTGATAAGCAAATTTCCTTCATACTAGGAATTGTGTTTACCATCTCAGTAGTTGTTCTCCTAAGTTATTGGCTTTTAAAGGAAAAGCCTTACTATAATAAGCTCATTACCGAAAAAGATGAATTAATTAATACTTTGAAATTCATACGTGATAAACAAAAGAAGATTTATGAGAACTCAGTAGCCGCTTACGAAGAGAAACTAACCAATGAGTACATCCTCAAATCAATTTACAACGATAAAGTCAATGATTACGAGAATAAACTAAACTCTTACAAGAACAACTATATTTCCCGAGAAGAACATAAAAACCTGATAAAAGAGCTGGAACAGCAGATGAAAGAAGAACCTTCAGTAAAAGGAGGCATATCAACAGAAGAATTTGAAAAGAAAATCACAACCCTGGAACAAAGAGCTTCTATTCTTGAAGATAAAAACTTTAATCTTAAAACCACTCTTGAAAAATCTCTAGTATTTATCAAAGAAGAAAAAGAGATATTGGAAGATATGCTCTTGCTAGAAAGAAAGAAGGCTTTTATTCCATCACTCATCCTTCCAGAAACTAAAAATAACTCTTTAACAGCCGATGTATTAAAGAGATTAATTACCCTTAGAGATAAGTTAAAAAATATTGAAGAAATGAATCTTGAACTTAAACCCGATACGTATTTTGAGATGGGTCTCGTTTCTTATTATAACAAACAATATGAAGAAGCAATTGAAGAATGGGAAAATGCTATATCCTTAAACAGGAATAATCTCAAGGCATATATCTGTCTCGGGATTGCATATAATGAGAAGGGCATGTCGGATAATGCGATTATGATTTTAAAACATGCCGTTGAAGTTAATCCAAAATATGCAACCCTACACCTTGCGCTTGCACGTATCTACGAACAGAAAGGCGCCTTAGATAATGCTATTTATGAATATTCTAAAGTACTGGAGGTCGATCCGACTACTATTGATATTCATAACATCATTGGAACTCTTTATGAGAAAAAAGGATTGAAAGAAGAGGCAAAAAAATCTTTTGCCCAATATGAGAGATTAAAGAAAGCGAGTAAGTAAATGACAGAATTCCGTATAGCGCAATTGCTCGCTATTCATATTCTACCAATATAAAAATAAACTTCTCCTCGCCCATTGCAAGGAGAAGTTTATTGTGTTTGCTGCTAAGCTAAGAATACCTTCGTTATTTAAGATTATATCTATGCTTTACCCAATGTCTTTTTACCAGGCTTCCATTCAACCGGGCAAAGCTCTCCTGTTTGTAATGCTCTTAAGACCCTGAGTATTTCTTCAACACTTCTTCCAATACCTAAATCGTGAATTAATTGATACCTTAGTTTCCCCTCCGGATCAATAATAAAAGTACCCCGCAAGGCAATACCTTTATCTTCAAGAAGGACACCATACTTCCGGGAAATATCTTTTGTAATATCACTCAGTAATGGATAACTAAGGTTTCCTAGGTCTTTCAACCATGCCTTGTGAGAATATACACTGTCAACGCTTACCCCTAGAACTTGTGCATTAAGTGCTTTAAACTCACTATCACGTTTTGAGAATTCAGTAATTTCTGTAGGACATATAAAGGTAAAATCTAGTGGATAAAAGAAAAGAACAACCCACTTCCCTTTATATTCATCCAAACCTACATCACAAAACTTATCTCCGATAACACCTTGCAAGGTAAATTCAGGCGCATTTTGCCCAATTCTTACACTCATTATTATGCCTCCTTTCAATAATTTAATATGTAATTATTGTTAATTAATTATAGTTACACATTATAATCATAAGATATCTATAGTCAAGTAATTTCCTCTATTTTTTTATTACAAAAAAAGTTAATGCCATTACTTGAAAGACAAGGGCAAGCAACAGATACGCATGGACATCCCCATTGCGATTAAGGTAAGCAAAAATGAGAGAACCGAAGACAAAACACTGAATAACGGCTGCCAGAATATTTAGCCACGAAACAGGCTCATACGTTAAGACTCTATTAATATTTTTTAATTCATTTAATAGAGACTCCATGATAAAATCTTTTTCCTCATATCCCTTCTCTCTTCTTGTTTTCATAGCAAAACACTCTTTACAAAGCAATTTCCCACTTTCCTGATACTCGATATGTCCTGAATCGATGTCATTTTTGGATAAGCTTCTTTTACAATTAGCGCATAATTTAATTTCTAGCATACGTATTGGAATTCTCTGATTTGATTCATCCGCACAAAATACTGGCGCTATACTGCTCCAAGCATAATGCATAATCTTTCATTTAAGACCGTACCGACCTAACTTTCTATAAAGAGTACGTTCACCAATTCCCAGCAATTTCGATGCTTCTTCTCTATTTCCACCTACTGAGGCTAAGGTATTTTTAATAAGCTCTCTTTCGGCTTCTTCTACGGTCATGCCTGCTACAAAATTAAGCGAAGTAGCCTCTTTATCGCTACGCTGTAATATATGATCCGGGATGGTTTCTATATCTAACACGTCTCTCGTGCTTACAACAACCATGCTTTCAATACAATTTTTTAGTTCCCGTATATTTCCAGGCCACGAATATTTATAGAGAATTTTTCTTGCATCAGGAGAAATGCACAAGATCTTTTTATCGTGTATCTGAGAAAATTCACGGAGAAACGCATCGATAAGGAGTGGAATATCCTCAACCCTCTCTCTGAGAGGCGGTAATTTGATAGAGACAACATTCAATCTAAAGTAAAGATCTTCTCTGAATTTTCCCTCTTTAATAAGTTTTTCAAGATCCTGATTTGTAGCCGCAATCAAACGAACATCCACCTCAAGAGATTCGTTGCTGCCAATGCGGGTAATTATACCATCTTCAATTACCCGCAACAGTTTGACCTGTGTGGAGAGAGGCATATCACCAACCTCATCTAAAAATAATGTGCCGCGATGCGCATGCTCGAATTTTCCCTTCCGCTGATACAAGGCTCCCGTAAAAGCACCTTTCTCATGTCCAAAGAGTTCGCTCTCAAGGAGATTTTCCGGAATAGCCGCAGAATTTAAGATAACAAGTAAATTATTTTTCCTTGGACTATTGTTATGAATGGTTTTTGCAATAAGCTCTTTACCGGTACCGCTTTCACCAGTTATTAATACGGTAGCTGTTGTTCCGGAAATTTGCTTAACGGTATTTAACACCTTTTGCATTTTTGAACTATTGCCAATAATACCTGATAATCCAAACTTTTCATCAAGTTGTTTGTGAAGTTCTGTATTACTCCTTACAAGCCCTTGTTTTTCAATGAGCTTGGCAACTTCTGCACGCAAATGATTAATATTGATGGGCTTCAAAAGATATGTAGCCGCCCCTTTCTGCATAGCATCTACAGCGGTTTCAACTGTTCCATAACCGGTAATCAGAATAACTTCAGCTTCCGGTAATTTCTCTTTTGTTGCCTTGAGTATTTGCAGGCCATCAATATCGTGCATAATTAAATCCGTAATTACAATATCCACATACCCGGCTTCTATAATTTTTAATCCTTCTCCGCCACTTGTAGCAATACGGCATTTATATCCCACTTTCTGGAGCGCTTCGGCCGTAGCATTTGCATGCTCTTCTTTATCATCAATAACAAGGATATTGATATGATTTATCATCACTTAATAACTCTAAGGTATTGGTAATCGTATAGAGAAATTGGTTCCTTTACCCTCTTCACTTTGAACTGAGATAGTTCCTCCATGCTCTTCGATAATACGCTTTGTTGTTGAAAGTCCAAGTCCGGTACCTGTTTTTTTCGTAGAAAAATAAACTTGGAATATTTTATCAAGAATACCTTTGGAAATACCTGAGCCTGTATCTGTTATATCTATTTGTATATATTTTTTACCTTTGGATGTACCAATCATAAGGTTTCCACCATTTTCCATCGCCTGTTCTGCATTAATGATAACATTTAAAATCGCCTGTTTTATAAGATTATTATCTATACGACATTTGGGAAGATATGCATCGTAGCTTTTTAGCAGTAATATTTTTTTCTGTTTTAGCCCCGGTGTAACAAAATCAATAACCTCATCCAAAACTTCATTAATATCGTGGCTCTCCAGTTCTAGTTTTTGTCCTTTTGCAAATCTGAGAAAATCATTTAATATTTCCTCTAAGCGTTGTATCTCTTTTTGTAAGATTTGTATCTTTAGGTATGCCCTTTCACTCTTTTCTCCTATAATACTTTGTATATCTTCCTTCATAAGTTGCAAGTTAATATTGAGCGTACTTAAGGGGTTTTTAATCTCATGGGCAAGTCCTCCCGCTAACGTGCCAACAAAAGCCAATCTTTCTGAATCCGTTGCCCTTTTCTCGAATTCTCTGGTTTTATCAATAACCCTTTGTATATAAAGAAGAGCGACTGGAATAAGAATAATAAAAGATACTGCTGCACCAATTAAGTATTGAATCACATTTTCTCAATCAAAAGAATGAGCCAGGAAAAAAATTTGTTTGCTTTCTTCCTGGCTCAGGTATGTTCTTTTTATATATTATTTTTAGGAAGCGATACGAGTTACTTTTTGGGCTTGTAAACCTTTTGCCCCTTCGACAATATCAAACTCTACTTTTTCGCCATCTTCCAATGTTTTAAATCCGTCACCGGTAATATTTGAATAGTGAACGAAAACATCTCCACCACCCTCTTGTTCAATAAAACCAAAACCCTTTTTCGCATCAAACCATTTAACTTTACCTATTGCCATTATATTGCTCTCCTAATTGAATAAATACATCTTAAAACAGTTAAAACATCGCATCCACTTCTCTTTATCCTTTACGCTCTTATATCCTCCTAATAAGATCAAAAGATATTTAATAATGGGTAAAATTAAATCTTTATTCACCTGCATAGTCGACTTAATTCTACTGAAACATTCCTTAACTAGGAAAATCTTACACGTTTGAGGGTTCCGGTTGACCTTTTTCTTTGAGGGCAGCCTTTCTGCTCAATTTAACTCTCTTCTGATCATCTATTCCAATTACTTTTATCATAATCTCCTGGCCTACCTGCACAACATCTTCGACTTTCTCTACATAACTATCAGATAACTCAGAAATATGCACAAGTCCATCATGCCCTGGGATAATTTCCACAAAAGCTCCATACTCTTTTAACGAAAGAACCTTTCCCGTATAAACTTTACCAACCTGGACTTCTTCCGTCATACGTTCAATCCATGTCTTGGCTTTTTGTGCTGATTCAGTAAGGGCTGCGGAAATAATAACGGTACCGTCATCTTCGATCTCTATTTTTGCACTGGTTTCCTCTTGTATCTTTTTAATATTTTTACCTCCAGGACCAATCACCATACCAATTTTTTCAGGATTAATTTTGATATGAACGAGTTTCGGTGCATATACTGAGATATCTGCCCTTGGTTTTTCAATAACCTTTATAAGCTCCTTAATTATAAAAAGTCGCCCTTCTTTTGCCTGTGCTAAAGCGCTTTGCATAACTTCTTGGGTAATTCCAGAGATTTTTATATCCATTTGCAGTGCAGTAACACCTTTTTCCGTCCCTGCAACTTTAAAGTCCATATCACCCAAATGGTCTTCCGTCCCTAAAATATCAGATAGGATACGAACATCATCCCCCTCTTTAACCAAACCCATAGCAATACCAGCAACCGGTGCAATTATAGGAATACCGGCATCCATCATAGAAAGGGTCCCTCCACATACAGTAGCCATTGAGGATGAACCATTAGACTCTGTGATATCAGAAACTACCCGAACGGTATAGGGAAACTTATTTGGCGGGGGCAGCACCGCCTCTAAAGCACGTTCAGCTAATGCTCCATGCCCGATTTCACGCCTGCCTGGCCCACGTAATGGTTTTACCTCACCTACACAGAAAGGAGGGAAATTATAATCCAACATAAATTTTTTCGAATATTCATCCTCGAGCGTGTCTACTTTTTGTTCATCCGTAGGCGTACCGAGAGTGGTTACAACAAGAGCCTGGGTCTCGCCTCTGGTAAATAAAGCAGAACCATGGGTTCTTGGTAATATCCCTATTTCACAAGTAATAGGACGAATATCTTTTACTCCTCGTCCATCAGGCCTCTTGTTTTCTCTTATGATTTGATCACGAACTACAACTGTTTCTATTCTCTCAAAAATTGCCTTAATTTCTCTTTTTGTAGGAGCGTCTTCTCTATCGGTACAATACTCATGTATAATTTGATTTAATATCTCGTTTAAAGCAAGCTTTCGCTCCTGTTTTCCTGGTGTTTGATTCTTTTCTAATATTCTGGTGTAATACTTCCCTTTAATTTCTTCTAAAAGAGCCATATTTATTTTTAAAGGCGGGATGGGTTGTTTTTCTTTTCTACACTTGCTTAATAATTCTTTTTGAAGCTGCACAATTTCTTTAATAAATGTATGCCCAAACATGATAGCATCCACCATCTGTTCCTCAGGAACCTCCTTACTGGATGATTCAACCATCGTAACAGCCTCCTCTGTTCCTGAGACTACGAGGTCAATACTGCTCATTAGCAGCTCAGAATGGGTGGGATTAATAACAAACTCTCCATCCACTAGACCCACTCTTACGGATCCTGTAGGTCCGTGAAATGGAATGCTTGAAATAGATAAAGCTGCAGACGCACCTATCATAGCAAAAATGTCTGGATCGTTTTCTTTATCTGCAGAAAGAACCATGGACATAATCTGTACTTCATTGAGGTATGTTTCTGGGAAGAGCGGCCTGATGGGTCGATCTATTAACCGCATGGTTAATACTTCCTTGTTGGTAGGTTTTCCCTCTCTCTTAAAAAAACCACCTGGAAATTTTCCAGCTGCATATGTCTTTTCTCTATAATCAACAATAAGAGGAAAAAAGTCGGCGTCTTCATTCTCTCCTGCCGCGACAACTGTAGTTAAGACTATCGTGTCTCCATATCGAATTAATGCAGCACCGTCTGCTTGCTTTGCAATTTTACCTGTTTCTATACTAAGTATTCTTTTGCCGATCAATCGTTCTACTTTACAATACGGCATTTTTCACCTCCAGCTTTATTTTACTTTATTTTGCCTTTGACCAGCAAAAGAAATGAATATTTTAATTTTTTATACATTTTAGATAAGTCTATAGGGTCTCCTAAAAATTGATTTATTTACGAATGCCGAGCCTACCGATGAGTCTTTTGTATCTTTCGTTATCTCTGTTTGATAAATATTTAAGTAATGCTGACCTACGCCCAACCATTTTTAACAAACCCCTCCGAGAGGTATGGTCTTTTTTGTGTTCCTTCAGGTGATCACTTAAATGATTAATTCGCTCTGTTAACAATGCTACCTGCACCTCAGGAGAACCGGTATCATTTTCATGAGTCTTGAGGTCTGTAATGAGCCTCTGTTTTACTTCTTTACTTATCATTTATACTAATTCCTTAAAAAATAAAATTCTTCAAAGACCTATTAATATTCACTTGATAAATCTATTAACACATTTTTTTTATTACTATAGCAAAGATTAACTATTCTTTGCAACAAAAATCTATAGTTTTTCGGATACAAGTTTCAACAATAGTTCCGCATCATTCTTGTTCGGGGAAAGAAATGTCATACAAAGGATATTTCTTTTTAATAAACAAGAAGAGTACTTTGATGTATCTTCAAAAGTATGCAGTATTCCCGATGTAAATTCCCTTTCACTCCAAACTTGCCATAATTTTATCACATCATCAAAGGCCATTCTTGCCGTATCATCATCTGAATATTGTATGATCATAAGTTTCAAAGCTCCTTCATGTATGCTCGATTTATATTCTGCAAGAGCGGCATCAGTTTTTTCGCTTAAATGAAATATATTCTCCTCGATAAAATTATCGGAAATATAGAGATTATCAAGGATGATCTTTTTATGAAAAAACTTCAGACTTTCGCTGATAAGATATTGCTGAGGAAAATAATCAAGTATCGTTGGCAACGATACCTTTTTATATGGCATTGTATTGATAACGGATCTACCCAAATAAGTAACCTCTTCAGGTAAAACATTTCCTTCCCTTGGTTCGATTCTTATAAAGTATATGTCGTTCCAAAGATAGAGATAATTATCAAATAATGCACTTCCATTACCTATCTGTATATCTCTGCCAGCACGGTCTTTACTAAAGGCCCCAAAAGCATCTTCTGGACTGCCAAACTCCCAAATATCAATAAGGATCTTTTTATTTGCCTCACCTATATATTCTGCTTGAGAAACTCTTAGAAAAGAATACGATAAATAAGGCTCTGCACCTCCATCAATATATTCGTAGAGTTTCTCTTTTCCCTCATAAGTAACAGGAACAGAAACCCTTTTCCATTCTCCAATAGTTTCCGTAAGAAAATTATTTGCAGAAGAACTTTTTAGGTGATGTATTATTTTTGTCTGAGGTTGTATCCCTTCTACAACTATGGCTGGAATTCCTAATACGGGACAAACTTTCTCACAAAAGCCACAACCAATACAAATATCCTCCCGTACAAAAGGCCTGCGAATTTCCCGATGTTGCGCATCTACGTAGGTATTAAAATGAATAGCCTTTGTAGGCACAGGACACACCTCCTCGCATACACCACAATTGAAATCCTGCCACTCTTTCTCCAATTCAGGAAGCCGGACATATCCTACCCATGGAATACATCGGTTATGATCTATTCGCGCCTTACCTAAAACAATCTCACGTTTTTCTTCCAGGGACAAGCGCTTAATCGCGCCCGATGGACAGACACGGGTACACAGTACACAACCATAGTCGCAATAGCCAATTCTGGGAATAAGCCTCGGTGTCCACAAACTCTCAATACCAGCCTCTAAGACAGCAGGATGTAACCCGTTGGTCTTGCAAACCTTCATACACTCACCACAGCGTATGCAAAGGGCAAGAAATTCTTTTTCATCTACAGCACCTGGCGGACGAATAAGAGAAATATTTCCCTTATTGGTATTTTTTATGTAATTCAATTTTATCAGAGGAGCAACCGCTGCACTGGTTAAACCCGTTAGAAGAAATACCCTCTTCGAGAGGTCTACGGTAGACCTGTGCTCTATGGATTGTTTCCTTCTAAAAGTAACGCTATTCTCCGGACACACCTTTTGACATGTCATACACAGTATACACTCACCTTCCTTAGTACTCTTCCCATCGCTTCCTATAGCACCCATACCACAGTTTTCAACGCAGAGACCGCAGCTTGTGCATGAGGATGAAACAGTCCTTTTGAATAATGACCAATCTGAAACGAGTGCAAAGATAGCACCCATAGGACATATATTTCTGCACCAGAATCGCCTAAACACCATACCAAAAGTGATGAGCAAAACAAATATAAAGAAAAGAATTCCGTGCGCTCTAAAGAAAGGGGCATGATAAGCAAAAAGAATGTTCTGGAAGAATTTATGAATTAGGGCAAAAAAATGTCCGATAAAGGGAATGTCACCAAAGTAACTAAAAAAATAATCAATAATCTGAATACTGTAGGGATGAATACTTACTGTATATACGTTAGTTGCGATGGAAAGTGGGTCAAACCAACCAATACACTGATAACTAAACAGAAGGCTTATCAAAAGAAAGGCAAGAAGATAATACTTTATCTTACGGCCATCGTAGATATTTTTCTGGGATTTCTTTCTAAAGCTACTAAAAAGATAGTCCGTAATATCTATTGTCGTCCCGAGTGGACAAATCCATGCACAAAAGAAACGGCCAAACGGGACACTGAAAAACAACACAATGATAGCAGGCCAATACTTCAAGATAAATGTTTTTGCTGCCATCATCGACCCCAGAGCAGAAAGAGGGCTCATACGGAGGAATATATTCACCGAAAAATCTTTTTCCGTAAGGGGATCTAAGAAAAGAAGGAGATAAATAAAAGCAGAAAAGGTGAGATATTGTACAACCTTACGTATATAATAAGGCTTATCAGCTTTGGTGTATTTGTCCTGCATAGTATAAGAAAGTTATAAAATATATCTTAAATAATTTTTCTCATTAATTATAGTAATAATTTATGATTTTTCCATAACGATTCAATACATAAGGATCTTCCATCTAAAATCTTTCTTTGAACAGAAACAGCACGTAGTAGTGATAGACTTCCTAAATAATATGCAAATATCACAAGGAGATCAAAGAAGTGTATCATGTCACAGAAATGTAACATGATACAGAAGTGTAACATGTCACAGTCTCATATTTCAGTATATTGATACTTCATATCCCGTTTTTTTTCTGTAACTAAACTTATTGAATCTAAACATTAATAAAATAATTCTTTAAAACATTTTCCTTTGCATAATAGCTTGCACTGTAGCTTTTCTTCATTATTTTCATACCTCAGCTATCTATTATCCAATTAGATTATATACCGCAAAATAACATTTTCACATACCTTTTTACTATCCAAAGACTTATGTGAATTTTGCTATCAAAAAATCTCATCTCTACATTTTTCATACAACTATTGGCATATACTTTTCTATATCAATTCTTCAATAGGTTAAAAATATATCCATTTTATAAGACCTTGATTAAAAGAATACATCTATTTCACTTGAATATAAATTTATTAGGAAGGAGGTGTAATAAAAATTTTATGCCCGTTTATTGGCTGCTTAACTGTTAATTTTTAGAATATTATCATATATCATGGGAAAGGGAGTAGATATGATTCATAGCAAACTCTTATCAGGTCTCTTTTTAATCTTTGTCTTGATTAATTTTGCTTTTGTAAATATTTCAGCAGGCGCTTGGTCTAAACAGGAAGTAGATGATCCAGTATATTTCTCTAATAATTACTCAAGGGCAATAGCAATTGATACCAGCAACAATCCCCACATTGTTTATGGAGGAGACCATCTTTATTATACATATTATGACGGCAGCGAATGGCAATACGAGATTGTAGACTCATCACCTGGAATCGGTTACTATGCCTCTATAGCCCTTGACACATCGAATAAGGCGCATATCAGCTATTATGATTGGAATAATAAAGATCTTAAATATGCCACAAATAGATCAGGCAGTTGGATAATGAGGAGATTGGATACTATTGGAGATATAGGCTCCTATACATCCATAGCAGTAGACAAATCAAACAAGGTGCACATCAGTTACTATGATGCTACAAATGGTAATCTTAAATATATTAGCAATGTCTCTGGTAAATGGATAAAAGAAAATATAGATGATGGTGAAAATGCAATTGGTTTGTATACCTCCATTGCACTCGACACATCAGATAAGGTGCACATCAGCTATTTTGATAGTACCAATTCTAATCTTAAATATATTACAAATGCCTCTGGTACATGGATAGCAAATACAGTAGATAGCTCAGAAGACGTAGGCCGATATACTTCAATAGCAATTGACACATCAGACAAGGTACATATCAGCTACTATGACCTTACGAATGGCGACCTCAAATATGTCACTAATATAACAAACTCATGGGTACAATATACTGTGGATAGTAACAAAGATGTAGGTCAATATACTTCAATAGCAATTGATACATCAGGCAAGGTACATATCAGCTATTATTCAATATTTATGGGTGACCTGAAGTACGCCACTAACGCTTCCGGTGCATGGGTAATAACGCCTGTAGATACAAATGGTATTTTAGGACAATATACCTCCATTGCACTTGATACCTTGAACAAAGCACATATATGTTATTACAATTACTCTAGTAGGTATCTCAAATACACTACAAATGCATCTGACTCATGGGTAAAAGTTAATTTGGACAAGAGTGAAGTTGTAGGCACGTATAGCTCCATAGCTGTTGATAAATCAAATAAGATACACATCAGTTATTATGACTCTCTCCATAATAACCTTAAGTATGCCACCAATGCCTCAGGCCTGTGGGAAACAGCCACGATAGATAGTAATGGAGATGTAGGTGAATACAGCTCCTTAGCACTTGATACAGCAGGCAAAGTACACATCAGCTACTATGATGACACGAACAATAATCTTAAGTATGCCACGAATACATTAGGCACATGGGTAACAACCACTGTGGATAGCTATGGAGATGTAGGCAAATATTGTTCTTTGGCACTTGATACAGCGGGTAAGGTACATATCAGTTATTACGACGATACCAATGATAATCTTAAATATGCCACCAATATACCGGATGCATGGATAGCAACTGCTGTTGATAGTGATGGAATTGTTGGTAAATATACCTCGCTGGCGCTTGGCGCAGCAGGTGATGTACATATCAGCTATTATGATGATACGAACCATGACCTTAAGTATGCCACGAGTGAATCCAACCAGTGGATAGTAACTACAGTGGACAGCAATGGAATTGTAGGCCAATATACATCTCTGGCACTGGATACAGAGGGTAAAGTACATATCAGTTACTATGACGACACGAATGATGACCTCAAATATGCCACAAACGTCTCAGGCTCATGGATAAAAAATACTGTGGACAGTAATGGATCTGTAGGCAGGTACACTTCCATTATATCTGGCGTACAAAGTAAGGTACGTATCAGTTATTACGATAGTTCAAAGGGTAACCTCAAATTTGCTACCAATAGTTCAGGCTCATGGGCAACATGGCCACTAGACTTTCTTGGCGATGTAGGCGGGCACACCTCCATTGCTCTTAAATCAGGCAAGGTACACATTAGCTATTATGATTATACGAACGGTGACCTCAAGTATATCACGAATACACCTAGTCTATAAGATTGTAAAAGAAAAATACTATGGGTAAACTCATGGAAGAGAACAGAGAAATAGAGTAAAACCGAAGCATGATCAGCATAGGAATAGGGAGTGATTTTAAATGCACTCCCTATTTTTTAACCAAAACCGCTTACGTAAGGTAGCATAATAACCAATAGTAGCAATACATAGGAATAATAAGACATGAAATACTTTTGTTTGCAAATACACAACAATGCTGGAAAAACGATCACACATCTGAATCTATTTTACAATAATATCATTTTCGACTGATTCGACGCCTTCAACACCTTCTGCAATTTCTTCTGCCCTCACCGCCTGCTCAGATGTATCTGCAAATCCGCTAAGCTGTACATTTCCTCTAAAAGTCTTCACCTTAATGTCTAAAGCATCAACGACCGGATCAGAGGCAAAAGCAGACTTTATTTTTGTAGTAATAGTTGCATCATCGATATATTCCCCGGTGCTCCTTTGGTTCTTACTACCAGCACAACCTATCATTGCAGCAACAAATACAAAAACAATCATATACCTTGCCAAACTTTTCATAACTTCCTCCCTCTTCTCAAATGTTAACCTTGACTAATTGACACTTTACCATCACCTATAACAAATTCCTTTACAAACATATTTAACAGCAAGAAATGATAGTTTGAATATCTATTTTACAAGAGTATTATTTCCGACAATGGTTTAACAATCAGAATTATAAAACAAAATACTCTATCCAAAACTTTCCCTTATTCTTATGATCTTTTTGCTCCTATGACCAACAACGCAATTCCCCCTGCTAATGCTAATCCACCAACAATTGGAGGCAAGGGAATTCTTTTGGTCTTTTCAGCCGTTGCTTCGATAGGACCAACTTCTAACACCTTTTCTTTGGTTTTAAAAGTAATGCCCTCATACACAAAAGATACAATTCCCAAAATAATAAGTATAACCCCGATAATAATGTATGTTCTCATCCTTTCTACCTCCCCTTAGTTGTATTTATAACTTCTCAATTTTTAATACCGCTAAAAACTTATCTGTTATACTGCCTTATCATCTATAGATAAAACAAAAAGCCTCACTGCAAAGCTCTATTTTGTTAAAAAATTAATCCATGTTTATTCAATAAACAATCAAATATCATACCAATATAAATTATACGTAAAACTTTTTTATGATTTTTACAACAAAAAGACCTTACTGCAAAGATATTCTGTAGTGAATATTTTTACAGTAAGGCCTTTTTTATTCTTATAATAACTTTTATAGCGTTGAAAACTATCTATTTTGTATCTTCATTTGCTCAAGATTTTATCTAATAGAGTTTTTACATTAAGTTTTAATCCATCGAAAGGACGACGGTATCAATCAGAAGTACTCAAGTTCATTTAATGATTTTCAGCCTTTTCCAATGAGAGCGGCAATAAACCGACTTGAAGCGTCCTTTCAATCCGCCGCACACCTTGTTTACTCTTACATAATACTCCATTGATAGCAGATTTAATTATTAGTCTGGATCTATCATAGGTTATCAGTATCTTAAATATAAAGTATAGTTTTAACATGATTATCAGCGTTAATGGCGATACCAAAAGGAGCACCTTAGGTTTCGACATCTCTACAGCCAGATGCTGGGTCATATGGCTTATTAATAAAGCCATTACTGAAAAAGTGGCTATGAGAATGATCCCAATCTTTAATGACATATAGATAACAGCACAATTCATCAAAAACGATCTATATTTTTTCTTAAAATTAAGTACAGCCGCTATTAGCTCTTCAGCTTTTTTCTGTATATTTATAATCAACCTTGCATCGGAAAAACTCATCGAATCTAACATAACATACCTCTTTCTTCACACAATAGGCATCTAACACATTGGCGAATTTCTGAAACGATGATTATACTGCCTGTTATAATATTCCATAAATTCACCGTTCTTTATCCGATTCCACCATCCCTGATTATTTTTGTACCATTGTATCGTATCTTTAAGGCCATTTTCAAATTTTATTTTTGGTTTACAGCCTAAAGATGCAAGTTTAGTACAATCTAAAGCATAGCGTCTATCATGTCCTTCTCTATCCTTCACATGTTCTATCAAAGTTTTATCTTTCTTAAGCTCTTTCAGGATAAGGTTCGCTGTATCGATATTGGACCACTCATTACCTCCGCCGATATTGTATACTTCACCGTCTTTCCCATGCATCATGAGAAAATCAATGCTGGCACAATGGTCTTCAACATGAATCCAATCCCTTACTTGTTTTCCATCACCATATAACGGAAGCTTCCTGTCTTCTAACGCATTCGTGATAAAGAGAGGTATGAATTTTTCAGGATACTGATATGGACCATAGTTATTGGAGGCTCTTGTTATAATGATAGGTAACCTGTAGGTTATCCAATATGAATAAGCAAGCCTGTCTCCACCCGCCTTACTCGCAGAATAAGGGTTACTGGGGTTTAAGGCATCTGTCTCCCTGAAGGCGCCATGATGGGCTGTCCCATACACTTCGTCTGTAGATATCTGAATAAATTTTTTGACCTTATGATGCCTTGCTGCCTCTAAAAGGATAAAAACACCCTTCATATCTGTGTCAATGAAGGTACTTGCACTCAATATGCTTCGGTCGACATGTGTTTCAGCAGCAAAGTTGACGATTACATCAACTCCTTCCGCGGATACAATATGTTCTACTAGCTCTTGATTACAAATATCCCCTTTGTAAAATTTACATTGTTTAGACTTTTTTGAATCTTCTGTAATATCCTTTAGATTTTCAAGATTGCCCGCATAGGTTAACTTATCAAGCACTACTACTTGCTTATCTTGATTAACCATACGGCGGACAAAATGGCTTCCAATAAACCCTGCACCACCCGTAATAAGTATAGACATATATCCTCCCAACTCTGATTAAATTAATGGGAGATAAAAAGATTTCATTTGTTTGCCAAACTAAGCCATACGTTAGCTCTTTTTAAAGCAGCCTGCGCTTTTTCTTTAACTTCAGTGGTTCCCCCCATAGCTAAAGCTTTTTCTGCAGATTCCTTTTCGGCGCGCATTTTTTCGATATCAACTTCATCTTCCATAACACATGAATCAGTCAGCACAATAACATTGTTAGCCATAACTTCCAAAAAACCGCCATCAAGAGCAAAACGTATCGAGTTATTATTTGCATCAGTAACTACCAAGATGCTCGTCTGAAGTTCCGTAATCAGAGGAGCATGATCTGCAAGTATACCCAAAGCACCCTCAGTTCCAACTGCAGTAATGCCTTGAACAGGATTGCTATAAACAACTTTTTCAGGTGTAACAATCTCAAATTTAAATGTTTTAGCCATGTTTATCCACCCATTTGCTTCGCCTTTTCTATTACTTCTTCAATGCCACCTACCATATAGAAAGCCTGCTCAGGTAAGCTATCATGCTTACCCTCAACTACCTCTTTAAACGCTTTAATGGTCTCCTTCAATGGTACATACTTACCTTTCGTACCGGTAAACTGCTCAGCAACAAAAAATGGTTGCGATAAGAACCGTTGTAACCTTCTGGCCCTACCTACCAATATTTTATCCTCTTCTGAGAGTTCTTCCATACCTAAAATAGCTATAAAGTCCTGGAGTTCTTTATATCGCTGCAATATCCTTTGCACTTCTCTGGCAACTTCGTAATGTTCCTGACTTACAATTCTTGGATCAAGTATTCTGGAGGTTGATCTCAGAGGATCTACTGCGGGATAGATACCTAACTCTGCAATCTGACGGGACAAGGAGATTGTAGCATCTAAGTGTGGAAAGGTTGTTACCGGTGCAGGATCTGTAAAGTCATCAGCGGGAACGTAAACCGCCTGCAAGGAAGTAATTGAACCCTTCTTCGTTGTAGTAATCCGCTCCTGGAGGTCTCCCATTTCTGTAGCCAATGTAGGCTGATAACCTACAGCAGAAGGCATACGGCCCAGAAGCGCTGATACTTCAGAACCGGCCTGTACAAACCGAAAGATGTTATCGATAAATAAGAGTACGTCTTGCCCTTCTGCATCTCTAAAATACTCTGCCATAGTCAAACCCGTTAAAGCAACTCTCAATCTGGCGCCGGGAGGCTCGTTCATCTGGCCAAAGACTAGTACCGTCTTATCGATAACCCCTGACTCCTTCATTTCAAGCCATAGATCATTCCCCTCACGAGTTCTCTCGCCAACGCCTGCAAATGCAGAATAACCACCGTGTTCAGTAGCAATACTTCTAATAAGTTCCATAATCAATACGGTTTTTCCTACTCCCGCGCCTCCAAACATTCCAATTTTTCCACCACGAGCAAAAGGAGCAAGAAGGTCAATAACTTTTAAACCCGTTTCTAATACCGTAGTAACAGTTTCTCTCTCTTCAAATGATGGTGAAGGACGATGAATAGGAAAACGGTTTGTAACCTTTACCTCTCCCAGCTTATCGATTGGATCGCCTAAAAGATTAAAAACTCTACCAAGCACCTCTTTTCCAACGGGTACGGTAATTGGCGCCCCTGTATCGATAGCATCCATACCTCTGATAAGTCCATCTGTTGATGACATTGCAATACACCGGACCGTATCATTTCCTAAATGCTGTGCAATTTCAGCAACAACAGAAATATTTCTTTTTGCATCTTTTATAGTAACGGCGTTTTTTATAGGTGGAAGATTACCCGGAGAAAAACGCACATCAATAACTGGTCCAATGACTTGTACAATCGTTCCTTTATTATTTTTTCCAGCCAAAAGTCTTGCTCCTTCCTTCATTTTTAACCCATTGCTAATTTATTTTTTAGAATTTGAATGCTCCTCATAGTCTTATGTTAGCATTTCAACATTTCTAAATATTTTTATATACCTTATATATGTTACTTTTTTATTTTTACTCAATAGGTAAAATTTCACCTTACGAGCGCTTCGGCGCCCGAAACAACCTCTAACAATTCCTTCGTTATTGCCTCTTGCCGAGCTTTATTGTAAGTACTGGTTAATTCTTCAATCATTTCACCGGCATTCTCAGTAGCGGCTATCATGGCCACTCGCCTTGCAGCATATTCAGACGTTAAGGATTCTAAAATACACTGATACAATCGAGTTTCAATAAATTTCGGGAAAAGATGATTAATTATCTGTTCTGCCGATGGCTCAAAAATATATTCACCACCTGACTTTTCTTTCGATTCAAAAATATCTTTTTCTATGGGCAACAATCGCATACTCGTGGGGAAAGATTGCATAACGGTATGAAATTTCGTATAAAATATATGCAACTCTCCAAACGCATTCCTATCGTACCCATTAATTAGCTGAGCAGCTATCGCCTGCACCCGGCTATATCCGAGCTTCTCCACACTTTCAGGAATGTATTCTTCAATAGCAGGAGCATAGATTCCTTTAGAAAAATACTGATATCCTTTCTTTCCGATGAGGATCAATCTAACTTTTTTATCAGATTGAGCCTTCATAAACCGAACTACTTTTTGTATGATGTTGTTATTATAAGCTCCGCAAAGCCCCTTATCCCCTGTAATCAAAATAGCTTTTATAACGGAAACTTCCTGCCCTTTTTCTGCAAACCACGGATGGGCTTTTTCTAATGTGGAAACCAGATGGTTCAAGACCATATGCATTCGTTCGGTATAAGCTCTTGATGCTACAACCCTGGACTCAACCTTTTTTAGCCGGCTCGCAGCAACCATTTCCATGGCGCGCGTAATCTGCTTGATACTTGAAATACTCCTGATACGTTGTTTAATTTCTCGAGTACTCAGCATTTCTTAGCCCTTCTTTACAAAGTTTTGTTTGAATTCCTTGATCGCATTCTCTAATTTCGGTATCAGTTCCTGGTCGAGTTTTTTCTTCTCTTTAATCTCAATACCAATAGAAGCATATTTTTCTCTCATAAACTTCAAAAACTCTCTTTCAAAAGAACGAACCTTATCTACGGCAATATCATCCAGATATCCGTTAATACCAGCAAAAATTGCCATGATTTGTTCTTCTACCGGTACAGGAGAATATTGCGGCTGTTTTAAAATCTCTACGAGTCTGCTACCTTTGGCTAATTGCGCCTGAGTAAATTTATCCAATTCAGAACCAAACTGTGCAAAGGAGGCCAATTCTCTATACTGTGCCAAGGTCAAACGTAACGTTCCGGCAACCTTCTTCATTGCAGGAATTTGGGCGTTTCCACCAACCCTGGACACTGATAACCCTACTGAGATAGCAGGACGTATACCTGCATTAAACAAATCACTTTCTAAGTAGATCTGACCGTCTGTAATAGAAATAACATTGGTTGGAATATAAGCTGAATAGTCCCCTGCTTGCGTTTCCACAACAGGAAGCGCAGTTAACGAACCTCCACCGAGATCGCTGTTCAGTTTTGCTGCCCTCTCCAGTAACCGTGAATGGAGGTTAAATATATCACCGGGAAAAGCTTCGCGTCCAGGTGGGCGCCGTAATAACAGAGAAATCTGCCGATAAGCAATAGCATGCTTATAAAGATCATCATACATAGCCACGGCATGCATACCATTATCTCTGAAATACTCTCCCATAGCGCAGCCAGCATACGGCGCAATATATTGAAGCGGGGCAGGATCAGATGCAGAGGCTACAACAACGATACTTATATCCATCACCTTATGATCTTCCAATGTCTTAACAACATCAGCAACAGTAGACATCTTCTGACCGATCGCCACATAAATACAGTAAACACCGGATTCTCGCTGATTGATTATCGTATCAATGAGAATAGCAGTTTTACCTGTCTGTCTATCGCCAATAATAAGTTCACGCTGACCTCTACCAATCGGTATCATTGCATCAATTGCTTTAATACCAGTTTGGAGCGGCTCTTTTACCGGTTGCCTTTCAACCACGTTGGGAGAAGAGCTTTCGATAGGTCTAAAATGCTCAGTGGCTATAGGCCCCTTACCATCAATAGGTTGACCTAAAGCATTTACTACACGGCCCAATAATGCCTTACCAACAGGCACCTGTACGATCTTGCCGGTAGTCTTTACTACATCACCCTCTTTAATTTTTTCATCGGAACCCAGCAGGATGGCGCCAACATTATCCTCCTCCAGGTTCATAGCAATGCCGTACACATTTTCAGGAAATTCCAATAACTCACTGGACAAACAATCATCCAAGCCGTAAATACGTGCAACACCATCCCCTACCTGCATAACATATCCGACATTTTCTAATTTTAGTTTTTCCTCATAACCTTCAATTTCCTTTTTTAGGATTGAAGTAATATCCGTGGATGCTAATGCCATATCCCCCACTCCTATCGTAAATAATTTAGACCCTTTTCTTCGCTTACATAATTATAATAACAAATCATGTGAAAAGCGATAAATACAAAAGAATCTCCATGATCAAATTCCTCAATTTCAAGTTATGTGGCAGGAGCTACTCCTGCCACAAATTGTACTATTCACCAAGCTCCGGGGCTACTAAAAGCATCTGTAAATCGGACTTGATGCTTTATTCCATGTTTAGAAAATACTGAAACTATACTACGCTGTTCGCAGCGATAGTAATTTGGTTTTGAGATTTTTTAATTTGCTCACAACACTTCCATCAATCATTTTATTACCAATTTGGATTATCATACCTCCCAAAATATCTGGATTATGAACAACTTCAACCTCAACTGTTTTACCAGTAAGTTTACTGAGCTGCTTTTTGAAGTTGTCTAGCCGTTCTCCTGCCAGAGGTATGACTGTCTGCACTCTGGCTTTTACGATTCCTTTCTTTTCACTCGCAACCGTTTTATATACCTCAGGAATAAATTCCAGAAGGCCTATCTTTCTCCGATCCACTAATAAATACAAAAAATTCTTCATGAGATCTGAGACAGATCCACCAAACACATTCTTGATTAAATCCTTCTTCTCGTTTCTTGGGATCGATGGATGAAACAATATCTTTTTAAGGTTATCGTGTCTTGTGATTACATCAGAAACCAAATCCAGTTCTTTCTCAATTTGCTCAAAATTTCCCTTCTTTAAAGCTACCTCTAAAAGGGCATTAACAAATGCAATTGCAGCACTTTTATCTAACACGCAATTCCCCTATTTCTTCAATAAAGCCGTCAACAAGCTCTTCAGCTGTCTGTGGACTTATCGACTGCTTAATTATTCTGGAAGAAGCTAAAATGGAAAGAGTCACTACCTGATTTCTTATTTCTGTCAGAGCTTTCTTCCGCTCTTGTTCAATCCCTTCTTGCGCCTTTATCCTGACTAGTTCAACCTCTTCCTTAGCACGTTTAATAATTTCTTCGCTAATACGATTACCCTCATTTATAGCTTCCTGAATCCGCCTGGCAGCATCAGCCTCTGCCTCAGAAAGCTTCCTTTGATACTCCAACTTAACAGTTTCTGCCTCTGCTCTGTCTTTTTCAATCCTCTCGTAGGTGTTTCTTACTTCATCCGTTCGGGCTTTTATTACAGCTGATATCTTACCAAAAAGAAATTTCTTAAGAACAAAGAGCAGTATTAAAAAACCAGTTCCCTGGATAATAATAGATTTAAAATTGATTCCCAGGGTATTCAAAATATCCAATGAGATTCCCTCCTAACACTTATTTCACTGCGTGTTGAATTAATTCAAGAACTGCCTCTGTCTTTGGTAATTTTCCAAGAAGCATAAAGGACATCATCAAGGAATAGATTGTTAATGATTCAATAAAGGCCAGACCAACAAACATAACAAGCTGTATTTTACCTGCCGTTTCAGGCTGCCTTGCTATGCTGGTTGTCGCACCATAAACTGCCATACCTTGTCCAATAGCACAACCAAAAGCTGCGATTGCTATCAAAGCCACTGATACTGCTAATACTGCAAAATAAACCACGGTACCTCCTCCTTCTTAAAAAATGTTAATGATGCTCTTCTTCATGGATGCCAATTGCACCCGCTATATAAAAACTTGCCAATAATGAAAAAATCATTGCTTGTATTGTACTGCCCAGTAAGGCAAGAAAAACCATCGGTAGATGCATTGGTAAAGGGATGTAACCCAGGAGAAACGGAGAAATTCCTATAAATATTGCAATAATTGTATCTTCTCCCATAACATTACCAAACAAACGCATAGATAAAGATAATGGACGTGAAAGCAATTCTTGCATTAAATGTAAAGGAAAAACGAGTGGGGCAAGCCAAATTGGCTTTCCTGCCATATGCTTAAGATACCCTACAACGCCATTGTTTTTCACTCCCTGGTAGTGCGTAACAAAAAAAACGATTAATGTTAAAGCAATAGTAGTATTAAAATTACTCGTTGGTGAGTGAAACAGGGGGATTTGCCCTAGCATATTCATGGCAAAAATATAGATAAACAACGTCCCAATAAACGGAATAAAAGGCCCTGCAGCTCTTCCCATCTGTGATCTGGTAAAATTTTCAAGCCCTTCCACAAGGATTTCTAAAAAAGCCTGAAGCTTACCAGGGGTTTTTCGCAACTTTCTCGTTGCAAGCATAGAAAATAATGTCAAAAAAATAATTATCGTTGCCGACATTATTATAGGTACCCACTCGTGCTTCGTTAATCCTAAAAAATGACTATGGGCATCGATAGGCACTAAATCTACAAACGATGGTAATTCAGTTGTTTTTTCGCCTCCATCACCTGCACCAGACACAGACTAACCCCTTTCTTACATATAAATTAGTTGAAAAACATAATAACTCTTCCATAGCACACTTCTCATTACAAAGGATAAAATATTCAATTGCAAGATTTATCGCTTAACTATATCTCAGTTTAACCTTTTTATAGCGTGGCGATTGGAGCCATTACAAAAATTATAAATTCATATCTTTATAAGGGACCTTAACCGACTTATTCATATAATTTACCAGTACTTTACTGCCAATTTTCATAATAATCACTGCTATGACTACACTGAGACCAATCATCATAGCAATTACATCAACATCCAGAAATAAGCTAATCGAAAGTAATAGTGCACCTAGAATAAAATACTTTAAGATGTTTATTTTTAAGAGAAATTTCTTAATCTCAGAGCTCTTATGCTGTATTGCATGTCGTATCGTATGCCGTATCGTCCACCACAATACCTTATAGAGAATTAAGCTTATAAAACAACCGACAGCAACACTTACAGTTACTATAAAAGACATATAAGATAATGAGCAAACAACGAGTAAGAGTGACAGAAAAAAAGAAGTTTTAAGCACCCTATCGGGAAACCCCTCATCAAAAAACAAAAGAGATTTTTCTTTATCCTCTATTATCATGGTTTTTATTATTTTCTTCTAATAATTTCTTTACTAGCTTAAAAAATTCTATAAAACTTCCAATAACTCCTAATATAATGAATGACATCATAAACCACGGAGAGGTGTCAAATCTTTTATCTAAATAGCCGCCAAGAAAATATCCCCCTGCTATAGCGCCAGCAGTCGTGAAACCAAAGCTCCCAACTAATCCTATAACACGATACGTTTCATTATCTTTACCATTTTTATCTTTCTTGACAAGAGGCAATCTATTTCCCTCTATACAAAAATCCATATCGAGGCTTGTTCGATTAGGAAAATCAACTTTCAACAAAAAGAAACACTATCTACGAATTTTGAAATGAACATAGCCCTTCAGATCTTCGTTTAAAAACTTTTTACTACCTCCTTAAAAGCATCGATCGTTGCATCAATTTCTTTTTCACCATGGCATGTTGATACGAAAATTGCCTCAAACTGAGATGGAGCAAAATAGAAACCTTTTTCTAACATACCGTGAAAGAACTTTGCATATCGCTCTGTATTACATTTCTTGGCCGTGGTATAATCCGTCACTGGCTGGTCTGTAAAAAACGTACATAACATTGATCCTATACGTGTATGGTAAGCAGGTATTTTAGCATCTTTACATACTTTTTCCATACCTACGGCCAATCGATGAGATTTCTCTTCTAATCCTTTATAAATAGTAGTATCTTTAAGTATTTCTAATGTAGCAATACCAGCAGTCATAGCTACAGGATTGCCCGATAGCGTACCGGCTTGATATACAGCACCCATAGGTGATATAGTGTCCATAATTTCCCTCTTGCCACCATATGCGCCGACCGGAAGACCCCCACCAATAATCTTGCCCAGGGTTGTTAAATCAGGAGTAATATGGTAAAGCGACTGCACACCGCCATGCGCAACCCTGAAACCGGTCATTACCTCATCAAATATAAGCACAATACCATACTTCTTGGTTATTTCTCTCAATCCCTCTAAATAATTTTTTTGAGGAAGCACTACACCCATATTTCCAGCAACCGCTTCAACAATAATACAGGCAATTTCCTTCCCGCGCTTGAGACAAACATCATTCACTGCGTCTATATCATTATAGGGAAGAGATATTGTATGTTTAACAAAATCTTGAGGAACACCTGGACTCGTGGGCGTTCCCAATGTCGTGGCGCCCGAACCTGCCTGGATAAGCAAACTATCCACATGCCCATGGTAACAGCCATCGAATTTAATCACCGCATCCCGTTTGGTAAATCCTCTCGCCAGGCGAATAGCACTCATTGTGGCTTCTGTACCAGAATTAACCATTCTTATCTTTTCCAGAGAAGGCATAGCTTCTTTAATGAGTTGCGCTAACCTTACCTCTTGCTCGGTTGGGGCTCCGTAACTGGTTCCATTGGAAACTGCCGCATGAATCCTTTTTACAATCCTGGGATCGGCATGCCCCAATATGAGTGGCCCCCATGAGCCTATATAGTCCACGTAAGCATTGCCATCAATATCATTCAGATAACAACCTGTTCCGGATTTTATAAATAGAGGAGTTCCTCCTACTGCACCAAATGCCCTAACAGGGCTATTAACTCCTCCGGGTATAAATTTTTGCGCTTCAGCAAATGTCTTTTCTGATTTTTCGGTAATTCTTTTTGACATAGAGAATTTTTATTCTTATTATTTATGTAAGTAGAGTTCTAAGTCCAGAAGATACTTCTAGTACCACAAAGATCGCCATCTTAGCAAACATTAATTTTTTTGTCAATATATTTCATAAATTTTCATTTGCCTTTTCTATGAACAAAAAAATCAATTTAGGGGTGCTAATTTCTGGTAGTGGTAACACTCTTCAGAATTTTATAGACCAGATAAAAACAGAAAAACTTAATGCCCACATTGAGGTTGTAATAAGCAGTAAGCCGGATGTTGCGGGTTTAGACCGTGCGAAAAGATATAATATCCCTACAGCAGTCATTCCTTATGTAAATTATAAAGATGTTGATTCTTTTAGTAATGCTCTCAGTACGGAATTAGATAAGTATGCTATTGATTTAATTACCCTTGCAGGTTTTATCCATCTCTATAAGATTCCTGAGAAATACCAGGGAAAGGTTATGAATATTCATCCCGGCCTCATCCCCGCCTTTTGCGGTCGACAGTATTATGGTCATAAGGTTCATAAGGCCGCCATTGACTATGGAGTAAAAATTTCCGGATGCACCGTACACTTTGCTGATAATACTTACGATACCGGACCTATTATCATCCAAAGGGCTGTTCCTGTATTTTTTGAAGATACGCCTGATACTCTTGCTGCCCGGGTATTCGGAGAAGAATGTATGGCATATCCCGAAGCAATACGCCTGTTTGCTGCAGGACGATTACGGATAGAGGGCAGAAAGGTAAAGATACTAAACTCTTAGCAGTGAAATTACAATAAAATCCAATACGTAAAATTTTAAATACCGGGCAATTTGATTGGGAGGAACTTACGTTCGATTTAAGATCTTACTATTTATATTTATCCAGGATACAACACGTGAATTTTGGATTTATATGTGCTCCTCCGGGAGATAGATGCAAGCTACACATTGAGGCATAATTTACATAATGTATATATATAGTAAAGAGATTTTACCAAACGGACTACGTGTAATTTATATAGAGATGCCTTATATCCACTCCGTGGTTATGTCTGCCTATATCAGCGTAGGGTCCCGATATGAGGAAGAAAAGAAGACGGGTATCTCGCATTTCCTTGAACATATGCTTTTCCGGGGAACGAGACGTTTTAAAAATTCTTTCGAGTTGCTTCAAGCTATTGATAGTATCGGTGGAGAAAATGATGCTTACACATCTCCGGAGTATTCTGCCGTAACTATTCAGGTACATAACAAACACATCGAACAGGGATTACAGATATTAGGCGACATTATCCTGGGAGGAAATTTTAAACCGGAAGATATCGAGATAGAAAAATGCATCCTCCGCGAAGAAATGAAACAATTTGTAGATGTAAAAGGAGATTATGTATGCATTGACGATATGTCCTATTGTCTCATGTGGAAGAATGGTTCAACAGAGATACCTTTATTCGGAGATGAAAAAACCATCGCATCCTTAACCGCCGAAGACCTAACAGCATACTATAAGCAATTCTTTGTTCCAGATAATATGGTTCTCTGTATCAGTGGGAACTTCAAGAAAGAACAAGTCGTCCATTACATATATGGAGTGTACGGGAATCTACAAGGTAAGTTTACCGGACAAAAACCACCTCTCAGAACCAAGCAAACAAAGCCGAAATATTTATTTAAAAAATCTCCTTCTCAAACCACCAGTTTTAAACTTTGTCATAAGGCGTACCCGTATAAGCACAAAAATGTCATTATCATGCTTCTCATTGCAGATGTTCTGGGAGGAGGCATTAGTTCAAGATTATCAATCAATCTCCGTGAGAGATTAGGCCTCGTTTACGAAATAGCCTGCTACCCTACGATGTTCTCTGATGTAGGGTCTATTGATATCTACACATCTACAAAAAAGGAAAATTTTGAGAAAACAGCACAGGCCGTCATGAATGAAGTCCACAAACTTTCTTGTGAGGGAATAACCGAGCAGGAACTCAAAAGGACAGAGGAGCGGGTGTTCAGTCAGATGCAGCTTATTATGGATAGTCCGCTCGCGATGGCTAACTGGTTTGGCATTGAAGAACTGTTAATTACTCCAGAAATACCTGATACACCCGAAAAACAAACCCAGAAAATTCATGATATTCGATTAGAAGATGTGCGCAAAGTTATTTCTGAAATTTTTGTACCTGAAAAGCGCAATTTTATCGTTGTGGGCGCTTATAGTTTGTCGAACAAGAAACATACCATTACGATGCTTACATAATTTCTTCGCTTTTGTAAATTCTCTACAGACCCTTTAATCTGATATTCTATCGAAATATATGGAAACGTATGATAATTCTTTTTAGAAAGGTTTTACCATGAAAAGCTGTATCATAACCCTCTTACATCTTCTTGTAATTTTTACCCTTAGTTGCAGCAAAAATGATACCCCGCATACCAAGGTAGGAATTGTTTATAAACCCAATAGCAGCATGAACGATGATACCTTGAAACAGGGGGCATCCGGTTTAGACACCTCCCCCCTTGATAGAAAAGAGGTCGATAATAAACTGGAATCCATGGAAAACAATGATTTATTCAATTTTGCGCTTGATGCCGGAAATCAGGGTAACTATGGAGATGCCCTGACGGCATATAACAAACTATTGGAACGGGATAAAAATTACCCTGATGTTTATTACTATCAAGGGCTTTTATACCGGGATATGGGTATGCGAGATGAAGCTATCAGCGCCTTTCAAACAGCCATTATTCAAAACCCAAATTCAGCAGAGGCCCACTATAATCTAGGCTACGCTTATCGATGTAAGGGATTACATAGAGAAGCTATTGCAGAATATCAAAAATCTTTGGAACTTATCCCTGAAAATAAGACAAAACAACGGACATACATTCATTACAACCTTGGATTTTCTTACTTTTCCAATGGACTGATTGATGATGCAATCAATGAATTTACTAAGGCCCTGGCCTATAAGCCAAAAGATAAGGAAATTCATCAGAAGCTCGGCATTGCTTATACGGCAAAAGGTTGGACGGATAAAGCAAAAGATGAATTTTCTCTGTATCATACCTACGATAAACCTATAAAAAAATAATACTTTTACCACCAAAGAACCAAAAGATATAAAAATGGAGAACACAATGAAAGACCTTAAAAGCAGGCTTGATTTATTGGAAATGGATTTAAAAAAACTGGAAAAAAAGATCAAAGAAGACGGTCCTCATGGCTCCACAGAAGAATGGCATCATGTATTGCATAGGGTAAGAAAAATCGAGGAGTTTGCTATCGCACAATTAGCAATTAAAAAATATTTAGAAGAGCGTGAAAAACCGATGTGAATACGCCTTTCTGAATAGTACTATTAACAAATATACACGTAAATATATACATGAAACTTTCTTTAAAAGATACTTCAAGCATTGTGGTCATAGGCGGTGGGCCGGCAGGGAGTTTCTTCACTCATTTTGCGTTAAAGCTTGCAAAAGAATATGGATATAAGGTCACTTTAACCATCTTTGATGGAAGGGATTTTATTCAAAAGGGCCCGGTCGGATGTAACATGTGTGCCGGAGTCTTATCCGAAACCCTTATCGAAAGGATGGAATCTGAGGGAATTGTATTGCCAAAAGAGCGCGTTCAACAGGAAATAGACGGCTACTATTTTCAGACACAAGGACGCGGTATTCCACTGTATCATCCAATTCCGGGGCATAAACCAAAGATTGTAACGATTTTCCGTGGGAACGGTCCCCGGTTCTCCAACGTAACTACCAATATCAGTTTTGATGATTTTCTCCTGAAACAGGTAGCATCTCAAGGAGCAAAGGTCATTCCTGCTATTGTAGAAGAGATAGAATTGCCCAAAAACCCACAAGACTTAATCAATATCGTTTACTGTGAAGCAGGTGTAAGAAAAAAGATGACTGCGCATCTTGTTGTAGGCGCATTTGGTCTTAATACATCCCTTATCAAGAGGATTGTAGGTAAGGAATTTGGGTATCGGGAACCACAATCTGTAAGAACTTGCAATACCGAGCTTCACTTAGGGCGCTCTTTTATCCAAAAGAATTTTCGGAATACCATTTATGTGTTTGCTTTAGGAATTAAACCTATAAAATTTGCCGCTCTTATCCCGAAAGGAGACTATGTTACCATTTCACTTATTGGCAAAGAAGATATAACAAAGGCACATTTAATGGAATTCCTGGAGCATCCAAAAGTATCCAGCCTTTTACCAGAAGGATGGTCGTTGCCCAAAAGTCTCTGTATCTGTTTTCCGAAAATACCTGTCTCTCATGCTCCCCATCCGTATACCAACAGACTTATTATTATAGGAGACGCCAGCATTACACGTACCTATAAAAATGGCATCGGATCTGCCTTTGATACAGCAAGGTTAGCATCAAATACCATTTTCAAATATGGTATCTCCGAAAAAGATTTCAAAACGGGATATTACAAACCCGCATTAAGACTTTTGGCGCAGGATAATTTTTTTGGTAATCTCATGTTTAGCATCCACGATTACACTACCTCTAGCAAGCAACTCGTAAATGCGCAAATTGATCATCTTGATAAATATAAGAATGCGTGGGAATCTATCCAAATTAATACCATCTTATGGAATATGGTTACGGGCAATACCAGTTATAAGGAGATTTTCTTCAAAGCCATTAACCTGCGCCTGCATGCCATCATGTTTCCCTATATCCTTTCTGCCGCTATAAAACAAGTATACGCTTCCTTAAAGAACTGCATATATCTTAACTATGATAAAACACAAAAAGCTCAGAAAGAATCGGAACTAGGACCGTTAAAGAATAATCAAACAGTTGTTATTATTGGTGGCGGACCTGCTGGCACGAGTTGCGCCATCACCCTAAAGAACCTCGCAAAAAAACGAAATATTAATCTGGAGGTTATCCTGTATGAGCTAAAGGATTTTGAGGGTGGCATTGAACATAACGAGTGCGCTGGTGTCCTTTCTCAACCTATAGAACGTATCATTGAAGAAAAACTAGAGATTCCCTTTCCCTGGCATCTGGTTAAAAGAAAGGTGACGGGTTATTACCTTCATACCGATGGACAGGTTATCAAGCTTGATGGTGAAGGAGAAGTCTCTTATACTTTGCGGAGGATTCAATTCGATGCTTATCTCTTACAAAAGGCTAAAGAGGCCGGCGTAACGATTATTCGGGGTAAAGCTACCAATGTGGAGATCGGTCAGCATAAGGTTATTGTATACAGTGAGATAAAGCATGTTTTGGCCGATGTTATCGTCGGCGCATTTGGACTTGAGGAGGGTACAAACCGCATATTTGAAAGTGAAACGCCATATAAATCACCAAAATTTCTCTTAACGATACTAACCAAATTCCATCCCAAAGGGAAACACCATGATCTGGAGGATACAGATGGGTACATCCATGCCTTTTTGCCATCACGTAAAGATATAGAATTTGGTGCAATTACCCCCAAGGATGATCACTATACGATAAATATTGCTGGCGCAAAGATCTCTTCCAGGTCTATGGATGAATTCCTTCGATTACCCGATGTTTTAGGGGTACTTCCTCAAAATTTCAGAGAATTTTTGGATAAACTCGATTACCATCGTGGTTGCTTTCCCATAAAACCCGCCAAAAACCTCTTCGGCAACAGATATGTTACTATTGGTGATGCAGCCGGCCTTATTCGTCCATTTAAAGGCAAAGGAGTCAACGCCGCCTGCTTAATGGGAATTGCGGCTGCTGAAACGATGATATACGCGGGCATATCGAAAGAAGCGTTTCAAACCTATGCTGACAACTTTCAGGAAATCATGAGGGATATACCGTATGCAAAAGCGGCGAGGAAATTTGTCATATGGGGAACCTATTACGGTTTTCTCGCTCCTATTATTCAAATCGCAAAAAACCACCCATCCTGCAAAAAAGCATTATTCGATAGTATATCGGGTAAGAAAATGTATCGTGAGATACTCCTGGATAGTATAAGCGTAACACTCTTTATAAAAATAACTATGATAATCATTCAAAGGTTTGTAAAATGCATGTATAATAAATGCAGGCAGTTAGTTATACGTTGATGTGCTTATAGGGCAAACTTATAAAATAAGGTTTACTCGAGGTTGGAGTGCCGCCTGTGCATATCATTCTCAGAGCTGTTCAGCCTGGTAAGAAGAGAAAGAATAACCCCATCTAAATACACAAGGCATGCCTGCTCAAAAAGTGTACTCCGGAATTGAATAGATCCATTATTCTTATAATTGGTGCTCACTTCCTGTACCGGTAATTCAATAATAACATCCGCTTGCCTTGCAAGTGAAGAGTCTTTGCAGGAAGTCACAGCGATGATGGTAGAATGTGATTTCTTAGCCAATCCGGCAATATAACCGGTGATATGGGTATTACCAGAACCGCTGCAGGCTATCAATAGATCTCCTTTATCGATATTGGGTGTTGTAGCATCGCCAACGCAATAAGCATGCAATCCAATATGGGTAAGTCTCATAGCAAAGGTGCGTGATACCAGCCCTGAACGTCCTTGCCCTGTAACAAATATACTTTTTGCAGTAAGAATAGATAAAACAAACTGCTCATATGCCTTCTCATCGATCTTTTCCAATACAGAATAGATTTCGTCTAGTATAATTTGTGTAGTCGCTTTAATACCAAGAGGGTTACCATGAATCTTCAATTTATCAGACCTTAAGGAATTTATCTAAAGTAAATAATTACAAAAATTTTACCATGCAGCATAGTATATTTCAAGTAAGCATACATTCTCGTCAAAAATAATAAAGCTTTGTACAGGGAGGTACGTGAAAACCTTAGATTTTATTTTTTGTTGCTCTCTTGTATAAGGTGTGTTAAAATTTTTTTCATTTTCAGTATTCTAAATCATTAAAATATCGGCTTATATGTTTAAAAAAGGAGTATTCATATGGGAGTTTTTCTGGGTAAACTCATCAGTCTTTATGAGATCGCATTACTCATCAGAATTGTATTATCGTGGGTGCCTCATAACCCCTATAATCAGGCAATACAATTTCTTTATAAAATCACAGATCCCGTATTGAATCCCGTACGAAAACTCATCCCACCCATCAGAGGTATAGATTTCTCCCCGGTAATTGTATTTATTGCCTTAGGCGTTGTTAAACGGATGGCATTGGTACTATTTTAATCTTCCACGAACATATACTTATGAAAAAAATTATTGTAATGGATGTAGACGGTGTGCTATTTAGAGGGCAATTTTTATTGCACTTAGCGCGTTATGTAGGAATATTTGTATACATACGGACGGTTCTCCTGTGTTTTCTCTTTAATATGAATAAAATCTCTATCCAGGAATTGCTCAAAAAGGTATATGAGCGTTTTAAAGGAATTGACCTCGAATCTGCACAAACAGTTTACAAAAATATTACGATAATAAAATATGCACAAGAGACGATTGAGACGCTGCGCAGCCATGGCTATTATGTAATTCTTGTTAGCAGTGGAGTGCCTGATTTATTTGTAAAAGACCTTGCAACAAGATTATCGGCAGATAACGGATACGGCGTGGAAATCGGTATACAGAACAGGCGATTAACAGGCGATGTATTTGGACGTCTTTCCCAACCTCACGGTAAAAAAGAACTCATTGAAGAGTTATTAATCAAAAATAACCTTACATGGCAGAATACTATTGTTCTTGTGGATGACCGTAATAATCTTAATATTATGAATAAAGCCAGTATCAATATTGGTGTTAATGCCCACTACACCGTGCGGCAAAAGGCAAATTACTTAATTGATAGTAGAAACCTTGCCGAGGTTCTGGATATTTTGAATATAGCAGATGCAGATACCTATGGAACTCTGTCTGCAGGTATGCGGAAACAATTTATTCATTCGTGGTATCAGGAAATTCGAAGAAAATTTCTCCATATCCTCATCGCATGCGTGCCAATATTCTCCAATTTCATTTACTATACAACCCAAATGACACTCCTTGCTTTGTTAGGCGCTTATGTGATTTCTGAATGTCTAAGGATCAATGGGTACTCATTTCCACTTTTGGGAAGAATAACAAGATCCAGTGTTCGTAAAGTAGAAGAACGAGATTTTGCTTTTGGACCAGTGACTTTGATTCTGGGAGCGGTTTTATCTTTACATTTCTTTCCCGCTATGATTGCAAATATTGCTATATGGATTGTAGCATTTGCCGATACCGCTGCTACCATAGTTGGCAGGAGTCTGGGTGTCCATCGTATCCCTTACAACAAAAAGAAGAGTCTTGAGGGCACTTTCGCAGCTATGATTGTGGCTTTTTTGTGTGGATATATCTATTTACCAATTCCGGTAGCTTTATTTATAGCGCTCATTTCAAGTATGATAGAATCATTACCGCTAAAGTCGTTAGATAATCTATTCATGCCCATTGGTACCGGACTTCTCTTGTTATCTCTCGGATATTCATAGCATTTTACTCTTTTACAGGGTGACAACACGAGGTATTCTTCATTATGCGCATACTGGGAATCGATTATGGTGAAAAGCGAATTGGCGTTGCGTTAAGCGACCCACTTGGAATTACCGCACAAGGATTAACAACGATAGAACGTACTCAGATAAAAGAAGACCTGCAAAAAATACTGAATATTATACAGGAAAAGGAGGTTGAAGAAGTTGTCGTTGGTTTACCAAAACATATGAACAATACGTTAGGGGACAAGGCACATGCGGTACTGGCATTTGTTGAACTATTAAAGAAGCGTGTTCAAATCCCTATACATACTATCGATGAAAGGCTCAGTACTGTTAGAGCAAATAAAGCTATGCTGGAAGGAGATCTATCGAGAAAGAAGAGAAAAGAACGAATTGATATGATTGCCGCCCAGTTCATATTACAGAACTATTTAGCGAGAACTCAGAAATAAAATCAACAATGGAAGAATGCTGGCTTGCACACGGAGGAGTAACCATCCCGAATTTCCCGGTTCAATCGTAAACGATTGCGCCGATAATAAACTTGATTTTCTTGAGATGTTGAAATAAAAAGAATCTAATGATACATATACAGAATACATTACCTAAAAAACCTGAACTCCTTGCACCGGGAGGAGATATTGAAAAACTCAAAACAGCAGTTGAATACGGCGCCGATGCTGTTTACGTAGGTGGAGAAGGGTTTAATCTTCGAATGGGCGCACCCGATATAACGTTAGAGGAAATCAATGAGGCTACTACCTGGATTCATAACCGGGGTAAAAAAATTTATATCACCTTAAATATCTTTGCGCGTAATTATCACATTCGCAGTATACGCCCCTATCTGGAGAAGCTTGCTGAAATTCCGGTAGATGCTGTAATTATTTCAGATCCTGGCATTTTTTTCATGGTGAGAGAAATTGCTCCGCACATTCCCATTCACCTGAGTACCCAGGCCAATACAACCAATGGGAAGTCTGTCGAGTTCTGGTATCAACAAGGTATTCAACGGATAATACTTGCCAGGGAATTAACCCTGGGAGAAATTCAAGAAATTACTGAAAATTCCCGGGCAGAAACTGAGGTGTTTATCCATGGCGCTATGTGTATGTCATATTCAGGCCGTTGTCTCCTGAGCAGTTTTATGACAAACCGACATGCAAACCTGGGAGATTGCTCCCATGCATGCCGATGGCAGTATACCCTGAAAGAGGAGAAACGGCCCAATGAGACATACCCTATAGTCGAAGATGAAAGTGGTACTTTTATTTTGAGTTCCAGGGATCTTTGTATGATTCAACATATTCCAGAATTGGTCCGCGCTGGCATTACTGCATGGAAAATAGAAGGGCGTATGAAAAGCCAATACTATGCTGCCGTTGTCACGAGGATATACCGAGAAGCACTGGATCGTTATTTTGCTGATCCTGACAACTACATCTATGATGAGAGATGGCTATCTGAGCTTGAAAAAGTTAGTCACAGGGAATACGGAACAGGATTTTTTTTCGGAAATCAGGGGTATAATAGTCAGACAACGCATCCTGGAAATTCTTATATAAAAGAGTATGATTATCTTGGCACGGTTCATAACGTCCTTTCAGAAGATACGGCAGAAGTATTAGTAAAAAACAGGATTTCCGGGAACACTTCTGTAGAAATCATGGGAAAGCGGTTAAATGAAGATTTTAGCCAGGTACTGATGGATATCAGGAATGAACAGAATGAACCGATAGAAACAGCCAATGCCGGGCAAAAGGTACTGGTAAAAGTATCACGCCCGGTACGTAAGTATTTTATGCTTAGGAAGTACGGATGAAAAAATTTACAAAAAATGTTGCAGGTATTTTTCTTATCTTTATAGGATCGGCAATGCTTGTTTTACCCGGTCCTGGCCTCTTGACAATTCTCACTGGATTATACATCACAAGCTTTCCAGGAAAGGTTTCTCTGGTTAAGAAGCTGAAAAAGACAAAATTTTACCATCGGTATTTAGTAAATATTGAATCAAAAATAAAATCCAGTGAAATAAAAATAAAATCAAAATTTAAAAGAAAGAATAAATAAAAATGAACACCAGAACGATCGTCTTTATTGTTCTTACTACTTTTATAACCGGCTGTAGTTCTTCCGGGTTTCTTAAAAGGGTATCACCTTTTAAGAACGAAGAACCCACTCTCGAACCCCGGAAAGGTACGGCGCCTGCAAATAGAGAGAAAAGCGAAGAGATATTTGTCTGCGCAGGCGATATCGATACAACATATAAAAAGCTGGGAGAAGTGAGTCTTGGTGAATTCGGTTTTTCAGGACATGACGTTCTCGCCTTAAAAATTAAGGAAAAAGCCCAAGCAGTGGGCGCCCAGGCAGTCATTAATGTCCAATACGATACCGGAGCTTCAAAATCATGGCAAGGATATGGAGAGTTGGGAGGAACAGATTACGGTGTAAAACATACTTCGTGGTGTAAAGGCACGGCAATTGTATTTCTGGAATCCTATAATCCTTTGGGGCTTCTTGTGTGTAATATTACCAAAGAGAATAAAGAATGGTTTGGATTTAAAAAAAAGCAACACGGCGTGCTTATCGTTCATAGTATGCCTGAAGGCATCGCAGCAAATGCAGGTATTCGGGTAGAAGACCTCCTTACCGAATGGAATAGTGAAAAAATTGAAGATAAAAAACATTTAAAACAACTTATAGAAGCACATGCAGGCAAAGAGGTTAAACTTACCCTCTTGAGAGAAAAAGAGATCAGGATGATAACTCTGTCAGTACCAACATCTGAGGCTAGCCGAATTGTATTATCTCCGCCAAATCCCTTCAAAGAAGAACAAAAATTAGCAATTGAAAACACTGCGGAAAAAGAGACTTCTCCGGTTAAACTGAGTTCAAATACTGCCGATATTCACAATGAAGTCGGTGATCTTTATCTGCGAAAAGGGATGTATGATGAGGCGATGAAAGAATATAAAAAAGCCATTGAAATTGACCCAAACTGCGCTCTCGCCCATTTTAATCTTAGTATCGTATATGATAAAAAGGGTATGAAAGAAAAAGCTGATGAGGAATTTGCAACCTATAAGAGATTAAAGCCAAAAAATAAATTCAAATAACCATAATTTCATATAAAGCATAGAGGAAATAATGAAATACGCTTTATTCGGTTTAATCTTCTCCCTATTCACGCTATCATCATTGTCTGCTTCAGAATTACTCAAGAATGGAGATTTTGAAACGGGAGATAACACGGGTTGGAAATACTGGGAAACTTACCCTTGGGACGGTGATGGCGCCCCTGTAGAATTCCCCACTCATATAACCGTTGCAATTCCCGGTACTATCGGAACCCCCCTGCCCCCTGCCATAAGTGGATTTTTTGCTTTGGCGCAACAAGTTGACTCGAATGGAACGGCGCGAGGGGGTCTCTATCAGGAAATTAAGGTAATAGTCAACACTCCTTATGTCTTAACAGGCCGTATGGCGTTTTATGGCGATGATCTCGGAGACGCAACAATTATAGGAATTCTTGACGGTACCTGGAATCCGGCACTTGCTTTTACAACAATAAATAAACATACTATCAGTGGGAATAGTATCTCACCATGGAGTGAATTCTCTCTTACCATTATTCCTACCAAGGATATAATTACGGTTTTTACCGAAACGCGACAAGATTGGACACATGGACATGTGGCAGGCTGGTATGATGGGCTTAGTCTGCAGCCGACTCTGGAGCCAACAAAATTTTTTAAATCACCACATCATGAGAATCATTCTTTACAGAAAGAAAAACAACCTTAAAATTTAACTACCTTTGGCAGAGAGGAGGGGCAAGTTTCAAACTTGCCCCTCCTGCTTGTGAAAAAACGGAGCCGATGAACGTTAGATTTAATCTGCCTGACAATGCCATTACGATGCAGCGGTGGATTTACTTCGTTTAATCCACCGCTACCGAATGATTGAGGTGTGAGTGAGGTAAATTAAGCGAAGCGAATCCACTAAAGGGATAAATTCCAGACATGAATATGAACTTTGCAGACAGCCTCTTAGCATTTTTACCATTCCCTTACTAAAGCTTTTTGAGGGGAATTTTACTGCAGGATGCTTAATTTAATGACATTGATCTACCTGATAGAACCGGCCTTTTTAATATATTTTTGACCAAGATCTAATGCCGTATCATACTCTAAGGTTTTAAAACATACCTGACACTCAATATAGTTATCAGCTTGCCGTAAATTAGGTAAAATGCCTGTTTCATCTACTCGTACTCCCATTACCGGAGATTGTTTAATAATTTGAAAGCTACTGGTAAATACTTTAAATTTTTCAATATTACCACAGTTCGGACAGACAAAAAATTTATTCGTTTTCATGTATCGTATCCTTATTTAACAGTACCACAAGATTTCAAAACGTTAATTTGCAATTCAATAAACAGGTAAAATATTTATCCTTTTAACATAGCAAGCCCTCTGGGAATGTTTCCTAAATGATCTCCCCCGACAATTAACACAAACATATTTTTCTACCCTTTTTTAAACAAATAAAATAATGAGAAGGTTTCCAAAATCAAATTTTCAACAAAACATCCTCAAAGAGTCTCAGATTTGCGTATGACTTCTGTTCAAACTTAAATCCTTTTTCATGAAAAATAACTAAACAGGCATGTACCACATTAAGATCGTAAAGAATACCTCTGTTTTGTGATATTTCATCCAAGGCTTTATCTAAACCGAATGTTGACCGATAAGGACGGGGAAAGGACATCGCCTCTACAACATCAGCTACGCCCAAAATTTTTGCTTCCAGGAGTATATCTTTATCTGACAAACTCATAGGATATCCAGACCTATTAATCCTCTCATGATGTTGAAGCACAATTTGAGCAACAGGATAAGGAGATTCTATCTCTTTTACTATATCATAGCCTACTCGTGAATGATTCCTAAGCATATTCAGCTCGTCCTCGGTAAGCTGTTCAACTTTCCCAAGGATCTCTGTTGGTACCGACACTTTGCCAATATCATGAAGATTTGCCGCAAAGCAGACCCCATCAATCCTTTCCTGGGAAAGACCCATCTCCTCAGCTATACGGCAAGCAAGTTGGGCAACCCGTCTTTGATGACCAACTGCATAAGAATCCCTCAATTCAACAACCGACGCCATAGTCTGAATGATACATCTTAAGGATTTTTGTAACCTTTTACTATTCTGTTTAGATTCACTCTCTAACCGTTTACGGTTGTAAATCTCCTCCGTCAATTCTTCATTTATCTTTACCAGTTTTATTGAGTTTTCTGCTATCCGTTTTTCTAAAGATTCGTTAAGCGCCTTTACCTCTTCTCTTTGCTTACGGAGGGTGATATCTCTGGCAATACCTATAACGCCAATTATATCTCCCTTTTCACCTTTCAAAGGAAAATTCTTATATTCACAGAGCACCTTCGTATTTTTAAAATATAATTCATATTGCGGGCACTCCCCTTTCAATGTTCTTGCATACATATTTAGTGCTTCTTTCAGGCTAGATTCATCATAAAGAGAAGCGAACGGTTTTCCGTAAAATTCTTCTGGTCTATGCCCGGTAAATTTCTCAAATATTTTATTCACAAATAAAACATTTCCCTCGGTATCATAAATATAGGTAAGATCAGTTACGTTAGATAATAATAGTCCCATCAATTCATGATCCATCAAATTATCAATAAGCTTTGATATCTCCACCTCAATAGTCCTCCAACTTTATAGAGAATAATAATCGCTTCCAAAAGACTTTGGTAGACCTCATAAACATATCACTACCGTCAAAGAGATCAAAATACTTACGAATACCAGAACCGTAAATATCAGCATGGCTCTATCTTTTTCCTTTCGTTTGTCACAGTAAAATTTATTATTTCTCATATTTACCTGTTTATTACTACATTCCCCTGAGAAAGGATGATTTTAACTTATCAAAATGTATACCAAGAAGAGAGAAAATTTCAGATAATATAATTTGCTTGTTTGGATGAAACTAAGGGAAGTAATCAACAAAAAAGTGCCGGTAAACGATAACGCTAAATCGAGTAAACTATCCTAAACAAGAATCATCAAAATTTATGATGATAATAGTTTTTACGATTAATCGATTGTATGTAAACTATAATAAATCAAATGCTTGTATGAAAATAACTTTCAGGAATACTGTGGCTGAAACGGAAAAAGCAAGAGATGATATAAGAAGATATAGGGAAAGAAGAATTCTTATTCAGCACTATTTAGGATTTTACCAATGCATGAATACGAGAGAACGAAAATAATCCCAATATGATTGTTTGGTATAAAAGTGTCTCATGAAACAAAAGTGTCTCAGGACAAAAGTGTCTCACGGGACACTTCATAATACGGTAGAAATAGTATAAGGCAGATAAAAGGAGGGTAACAAGGCAGGAAATTAGATTATATATCTCGCATCTTTATTTTATATTCTTCAATTTTCCGGTAAAAAGTACTCCTGCTCATGCCTAACAGGCGAGCGGCCTTAACCCTGCTCCATGCAGTTTTTTCAAGCGCCTGAAGAATTGCCTGTGATTCTTCAATAGTTATATCTTCTCCGGAAGTAGTCTTAACTTCAACAAGTCCCTTAAGAATACCTGGTAAGTAATCCACGGTAATAGTACTCTGAGGGCAAAGGATAAATGCATGTTCAAGGGTATGCTCCAGTTCTCTGACATTACCGGGCCATTGATATTCCATAAATATTTTTTGAACATCGGAAGAAATTGCTACGATTTCCTTATTTATCTTCTTATTGAGCTTATTCAAAAAATGATTAACCAGGAGCGGTATATCCTCCCGGCGATCTCTTAATGGTGGTAAATTCACTTCCACTACCTTCAGACGGTAATACAGATCTTCACGGAACTTTCTTTGCCGTATTTTTTCCTTTAAATTTTGATTGGTAGCAGCAACAATCCGGACATCAATCCGGATAGGTGTTGAGTCTCCAACCTTCTCAAATTCTTTTTCCTGCAATACCCTTAAGAGCTGTAATTGCATCCGGGGTGATATGTCCCCTATTTCATCCAAAAAAATAGTGCCACCATCTGCCTTTTGAAACCTGCCGATCCTATCCTGAACAGCGCCGGTAAAAGCGCCTTTCACGTGTCCAAAGAGTTCGCTCTCAAGCAAATTCTGTGATAAAGCTGCACAGTTTACATTGATAAATGGTTTATGACTACGCTCACCTTTAAGATGCAAAGCCTCAGCAACCAATCCCTTGCCTGTTCCGCTTTCCCCTGTAATCAAGACAGTGGTTTGAATATTGGAGAGACTTTCTATAAGAGAGTAAACGGTCTGCATCTTTTCACTTTTTCCCACGATAGTATGGAATTGTTTGCACTCTTTCTTATCTCGCGCAAGATCTGCCAAATACGTCTCATCACTCACTACTAACACTACTCCGGAGAATATGCCTTTATTACTAAGCAGGGGATATGTAGTAATAGAGACAATCTGTTGCGGGCGGAATTTATGTCTGCATTCAATATGATACACTTCCGCGGGCTGTTTTTTATGAATGGTTTCTTCAATACTAACGAGACATTGACCACTACAGTGCTTCGGAAGAGAACCTAAAGGCACTCCGATTACTTCACGGGATAAATTACATACATCTTTAGCTGCTTCGTTAATCTCAAGCACATGCAATTTTTGATCCACCGTAATAATTGCATCCTTTACGCTATTAAAGATAGCCTTAAGATTTAAGCGGTAATTCTCCTTTTCATCTACCAACGCTTTATGCTGTAATGCCATCTTTGTAACCCTTAACAAGGTATCTTTGAGTATAGGTTTAGAAATATAGTCGAAGGCTCCCAACCGAAGTGCATCCGAAGCAGTTTCAATATTAGGAACCCCGGTAATCATAATAACAGGGGAATTCATATTCCTGTTCTTAACTTCCCTTAAAAAATCAATCCCTGTTTTACCTTCCAGGAAAATGTCTGCAAATATCAAATCGAAATCAGATGCATCAATCATCGCTAAAGCCTCATGGTAATCTTTAGCAATTACGACTTCATATCCCCAATCTAAAAGAAAACTTTTGAGAGTAAACCGAATATTCTCTTCGTCATCGATTATAAGAATTCTTGTCCTCATGATCCCCCCTTACAGATATAAATTATACCTTCGGCGACTTACCTACAAATTTTTTCCTCCCTTGATGGGAGGGACTAAGGGAGGGTGATCTGCTTGCTTGTCCACCCCCACCTAACCTCCCCCATCAAGGGGGAGGAACTGATAATTTGAAATTCCTATACATGAAATTATACCTTCGGCACCTTTTCTTTTTACCCATCCCTCTATGGTTAGAGACGCAAAATCTTGTATCTCCACAATTCTGGTTCTACTGTTTTAATGTAAATATCGGCAAAATTACTGCGACTTCAGTAAATTCTCCCTCGATACTATGAATCATAATCTTGCCGCCATGCTCATTGATAATGCCATGACTAATACTTAACCCTAATCCAGTGCCCTTACCTCTTGGTTTAAGGGTAAAAAAAGGGTCCATTACTTTCTCTATACTATTGGCAGGTATACCGATACCATGATCATAAAAGATCATTTTCAGACAGGGAAGATTATTTACGGTTATTTCTTTACCTGATATCTCAAGGAGTTTATCATCATGTGCCTCCGGATATTTCTGATTTAAGGCATACCGTGCATTACTGATAATATTCAAAAAAACTTGCTGAATTTGCTGTGGATGTACGGTTATTTCTGGAAAATTGTGGGGAATATCTACCCGGATTTTGATCCCCTCTTTTCGTAACTGCACCTCCGACAGAGTTAAGGTATCAGACAATATTTCATGGACACTGGCGATACTTTTCTTTTCTTTTCTATCTCCGGGTCTGGCAAAAGACAGGAGGCTGTTTACTATGTTAGCGATACGTTTACCTTCCTTGATAATCCTGTTTGCAATATCTTTTTCTCTGCTTTCCTCGCTGCTTTTATCGAATAGTATTTGAGCACAGTTAATAACACCAGTGATGGGATTATTGATCTCATGAGCCACACCCGCCGCCAGTTCACCCAGCGCTACCAGGTGTCTTGAGCGCATAGATTCCATCTGCAAAGCGACCTTCTCAGTAATATCCCAAAAAACACCTAAGATGCCAATAACGTTACCTTTCTCATCTTTTATAGGGGTTTTCACGGTATGCACAATGCATTCACGCCCATCCTTAATGTATTTTTCTTCTATATCTTCCGTTTGACCGGACTTCATAATTCGTTTATCATCTGTCCGGTATTTTTCAACAAACGCTTCAGGAAAAAAATCGTAATCTGTCTTTCCGACGATTTCATCTGGTTTGATATGTAAATCTCTGGCGTAATTTTCATTACAAGAAACATACACCAAATCTCTGTCTTTGTAAAATATCCTTTGTGGTAGATTCTCAAGGAGTATTCGGTACTTGCTTTCGCTCATACGTAATGCTGTTTCTGCCTGCTTACGGTCTATGCCTAACGCAATGATATCTGCTACAGAGGCCAAAGCCTTGGTGGTAAATTCTGTAAGGGGTTTGCGTAAAAATATCGCAACAACCCCAACCAGATGGTTTCCAACAATCAGGGGATATCCGGCAAACGAAATCATTTTCTCCCGTTTCGCCCATGCCTTATCACTAATATAGGGATCATCGATAATAGAGTTCGCCAGATGTGGCTGGCGTTCCAAGGCAATACGGCCAATTTTGAGTTTCCCTACAGGTATTCGGCTGTGAGAACCGTTTATATGAGTATGTAGCCCCGCGCTGGCTTGCAACTCTAGCATATCTTCCTTTTCATTCAGTGTCCAGATGCGTGCAAGCGCTGCATCCAGATTGTGAACTATAGCTTCCGTGCAGTATCGTAAAATATCATACAAGGTATTACCCTGGCTGAGCGCAATACTAACATCTTTGATAAATGATATCAGACGGAGCCGTTCTACCAATGTCTGTGTTCGCTTTTGTTCCTTGATTTTACCGTGTTCCCGTACCTCCGTATTCTGCCATGATATATATCGTTTTTTACCTGACTTTGTAAAAATAGGATTCTCAAAGGTCTTTGGCAACTGTCCGTTTTTTTGCCAATTCGTAAATTCTTGCCAAAAATAGGGAATACGGTCTTTTGGCACAATTGTTTCAAACCAATTTTTTCCTACAATCTCAGCTTTTTTATATGCAGTAATTTTCTCTGCTGCCTCATTAAATATCCGAATAGTGCCTGCAATATCCAATCCTATAACCATTACGTTTGCTGTCTCAATAAGATTCTCAGCATAATTCTTTGCATACCGTAATTCATCAACCATTCGCTTCTGTTCGGTAATATCGGCTAGTATGCCAACGATACCAGCAATGTTACCATGAGAATCACAGAGGGGCGCCGTTGAAAGACTGATATCAACCTGAGTCCCATCCCGTTTCTGGCGACGTAATTCCAAACCTATAAATGATTCCCCACGTAATACCCGGTTACGCAAAAAACGGAACTCATCTTGTTTGCCTTTAAGCATGACAGGAAGGGGATGATTCAGCAACTCCTTTTCTTTCCAGCCGAACATAGACTCCGCAGAAGGGTTCCACATCTTAATATGCCCATAAGAGTCAAGAACAATGATAGCCACGGGAGATGCCGATATAAGAGCGCGGAGGGTTTGATTCGTTTTTCGCAGTATATCCTCCATCCGTCTTCTTTCGGTAACATCTCTCGCAATGCCTATAACTCCGATGGTATTCCCGTTCTCATCCCTTAGAGGAAGATTCTTATATTCGCATAATATGTTGGTATTCTTGAAATAAAGTTCATATTGAGGACTTTCCCCTTCCATTGTTCTTGTGTAAGCATCCATTGCTTTTTTCAGGTTCTCTTTATCAAAAAGCGGCGCGAATGACTTTCCAAGGAAATTCTCTGGTTGATGACCGGTAAGCTTTTCAAACATATGATTTACAAAGACTACATTTCCTTTACCATCACAAATATACGGAAGGTCGGTCATTTGTGAGATTACTATTTCATACTTTTTTAACTCCTCTTTTGCCCTTTTGTGCTCTGCAATCTCTTCTTTCAGAAGCTCATTTGTTTTTAACAGCTCAACGGTACGCTCCAGAACGCGGACTTCCAGTTTATCGTATGCCTTTTGTAACATCTCTGCTTTCCGCCTGTGCTCTAAAGCATTCACAAATATTTCACTAATGATTCTCAGTATCGTAATATCTTGTTCTATCCATGTTTTTTCTGTCCGCACCGAATCAAATCCCCAAAACCCAACAAGAGATCCACCATAAATCATGGGAACGATGATAAATGACTGAACTGCCAGTAGTTCTTGCGACTCTTTTTCCGCTTCAGTACAAACTGGCAGATCATCTACCCGGGGAACATGGACAACCTCAAATCGTTTTAGTTTCTCCATCTCACGGGAAAAACGCTCAACGAAAACCTCCTTAAGATCTTTCACCTGCGGCTCAATCCCTTCAGCATACCACACATGGGTATTATCGATATTCTTTTCACTAGTGTTAGAACAGAGATAGACATAACTGCGGTCAACTTCCAGGAATTTTCCTATTATTTCCAACGCCCGGTTTATTCCTGTATCAACCTCATTTGGCGTAAGATTTATAAAGCTTGTTGATATAACTGCAATAAGTTCTTCCAATTTTACCTGACGCTGCAATAATTTTGCTGTATATTTATGCTCAACAACCTCTTGTCTTAGATCAGTATAAGATTTTTCAAGTGCCGCTGTCATTTGATTGAAATTTATGGATAATTGTCCGATCTCATCCCGAGAACGGATGTTTACTCTGCGGGTGAGATTGCCTTTGGCTATATCCAGGGTAATGCTTGTTAAATGTTGCAATGGTGAAATTATATATCGGGTAAGAAAGAAGGTAATACATATACCGCCAATAATAATACTTAAACCCAGGGGGATAATAATATATACCATAACATGCCGAGTGTTCTCATGTATTTTATGGGTAGATAAACCAATCTGTACAAAACCTAATATCCGTTGTTTTGTCTCTGTAACGATTTTATCTTCACTTAAAATCTGTGTGGCAAAAGCCTCCTCTGAGAACGTCTTCTCAAAAACAGGGATGGAGAAATCAAAAAATTCCTCATCTAAGGAAGCATTACTATGGCGGGTAAATACTATATCCGGATTTTGATGGTCCTCTCTGGCAGGAAGCTCTTCAATATTGAGATTAATTCGGGAAGATTTTTCTTCAATAATAACTTTTTGTATATCTGATACACATAAATAACCAATTTCCCCTTCAGTATCAAGCGCTTTTATTCTCTTAATAGGGGCGTCTAAAAATGCAGGCTGCGTATAACTCAATGCGTGTTTGACCTCGTCATCCTGCGCAAGCAACATAACAAGAGAGGTGCCTAATTTTCTCAAGGCATTGTCTTGCTGTCTCTTTAAATGGATTAAAAAGAAAAAGCAACTAAATGTTCCAATGATGATTATCAGCGTACTTATAAAAAGGATAAGTTTTGTACGGATACTTATCATACGTTTCCGATCAAAAAACGATTATGGGTAAAAAACTGCATTTGAATTCATTTGAATGGATGACCGGCATAGAAATGTTTTTTTCTCTTTATATCCTTTTTCAAAGCCTTTAATTGCTTCATTGCAGGCAGTAACCGATGGACATTGAATGATGACAACGGTAATCTTTACTACCATTAGCTCGGAAGTAAAAAATGAAATTTTAAAAAAACAGCAAACGTGCATTTTAGTACCAAATTTACTACTTAATGTCAAGCATTGTTTGCTCGTTTGATAAGGACGGATCAAAGAAATAAGAAATTACCAATACGTAAAGTACAGAAGTATAAAAAAGGCTTATGAGTTCCATAGAAAGCGGGTTATCTTAAGATACATAATTCATACCCTTCTGAAAATACACAATATTATTTCAACGTAATCTTTGAAAATATAAAATCTTGCAGTATAATACTACTAAATGTTGATATTTTTAAATATCAAGTTATTACAATCCGATCTTTTATGAAAAATTTTTGGAGGTTAATAAAAAGTTAATGAAGCATTCATACCATTGTATATATAATACTTGTTATTCCTGCAGATAGCTTCTTACAATATGGGACAAACGATTAACTCATCTTGTAGGCTCAGCGATGTAATTATATTGTGAGAGGTTACTTTGATAAGCTGAAACCATACTCCTTTAGAGGTAATACCGATGAGTGAAAAACCAAGACCAATTGTTCGGCTGTTAATCGCATGTCTTTTCTTTCTTATTGCAGTTCTCCTTAATATTTTATTGCCACTTTATTGGCATACGGTACCAGAAATAGTTAAGCATCTGCTTCTTATCTTCAGCGCCATAATGTGCGTTCATATCATGGAATATACCTACCTTTGGTGGGAAATTTTTGGGCATATAAAGGATATATTAAAGGAAACTCTTCAAACTACAAACCGGCTTATCGATGATAACAGAATTTCTTTAGAAAAATATTTACAAACAACCAATCGGCTCATTGGGTCGGCAGCACTTTGCGGTCTCACAAATATCTATTCCACCCGCAAAGATGTAAAGAGCGATATTTATGATGCAATAGAAAATGCTGAGAAAAGGGTATGGCTTCTTGGCATCACATTCTCCGAAAATCTTCATCTCGATGAATTGCTTTCCACGCTTCAGAAGAAAATATCGCATGGACTCGATGTAAAGATACTCCTTCTTGATGCACTTGAGTGCCCGGCAATCTTCCGAACTTTTCTTGAAAGCACTGCATCTGAAGCTGCAAAGATTATCCATGCCGACAGGACAAAAACACAATCACCGGATCCTTATTTCCATCAACGATTGTACAGTGATTTTGTGCATGCCTGTGATAGACTGAAAAGTTATCCCAACGTTGAACCTGCGGTCAGGTTTTACACGCATAGCCCAACCTGCTGGATGATGATTGTAGATAATGTAGCACACTTTCAACCGTATACATTCGGAAGAAGCGCCAGCCAGCATTCGGCAAACCTCTGCATCGGGGCTAACATGCCAGTATTTAAATTTCAAATACAGCCGAAAGGGAAACCCTTCGAGATTCTCGAAGATCATTTCCTGAAGTTATGGCTGACATCTAATTTAGACCTGTTTCATATAGAAGCTAAAATAGCAGACCGGAACCGTATCGTAAGAGATATATTTGATTCTCATTCATCATGGTTGAAACAGGTATATGAAGTACTTTACACACCGAAAGATAGTACGTCCTCCGTAATTGACCAATACAAGGTTCCAAGTCAGTTATGGAGATGGGATCAGCCATCACTGAGTATCTCCTTGCAAGATAATAAAACCTTGACACGCGCAGCTATCTGTGATTATTCCTGCAAGGGGATTTCATTAGAAATAGAGTCGGCCCTGGCGTTATGTGAAGGGCAAATCATTCTCCTGCAGGGCGAACCTCCAACAGAGCCGTTGGAGGCCAATTTCGTTATGAATCATTTCCTCAGAATAAAGAGGTTTATTATCAGGCAATTATCACAAGGATCACCATCAACAATCAGATTAGAGGCAGCTCCTGCGGAAGAGAACAATAAACCAGGAATTGATAGTAGATTAACCGCATATTCTTAGTTACAATTACCATTATTATCCAGAACGTGACACAAGCTACAAGGAAAATTTGGACAGATACAAGTATCGTGTGATATTCAATCATGGAAAACATACAAATAAATATTAATCATGTCTGGATTATGACAGCAGCATGTATGGTATTTTTCATGCAGCTAGGGTTCACCTCTTATGAAGCAGGTTTTTCACAATCCAAGAATGCTATCAGCGCTTCTATTAGAAATCTCGTAGTATTTCTCATATCCTCACTGGTATTTTACGCTGTCGGGTTTGGATTCATGTTTGGGGTAAGTTGCATGGGCTGGATTGGAGTAAGCCATTTCTTTACCAGCGGTATTCAGGAACACCCCGGTAATTTAGGTTATACCTTTTTCTTTTTTCAACTGGTCTTTTCCGCTACAGCATCTACCATAATGACCGGAGCTATAGCAGAACGCTCCTGTTTTATTCCTAATGTTGCAGGCACGGTATTCATGGTAGCCATTATCTATCCGATTTTCGGCCATTGGGCATGGGGAAGCCTTTTCCATTCAGAACAATACGGTTGGCTAGAAAAATTAGGGTTTATTGATTTTGCAGGATCTACACTGGTGCATTCGATTGGGGGTTGGTTCGCCCTTGCGGGGGCAGTTGCCGTAGGACCAAGAAATGGCAAGTATAATCCTGATGGGTCTTCAAATTCCATGGGGCTACATAATATTCCGTTGGTAACTTTGGGTACCTTCTTCCTCTGGTTTGGCTGGTTTGGCTTTAACGGAGGAAATCTTTTGCGGGCAAGCGCCGAGATTAGTCTTGTCATTACCAACACGAACCTGGCAGCAGCCACAGCGGGAATTTCTGCGCTCCTCTTTACGTATGCAAAAGAAAAGAGACTGAACGCCGGAAAACTCTTTACAGCTATACTGGCTGGCCTGGTAGCGATAACAGCAGGCTCCAGCAGGGTAAATCCTCATGGCGCCATTTGTATCGGTTTCATTGCTGGTATAGGAGCGATCTTAGCTCAGGATTTTATTGAGAAGATATTAAAAGTTGACGACCCCGTCTCTGCCATTGCAGTTCACGGAGTCGGGGGCGCTATAGGCACCCTCTGTGTTGCATCTTTTGCTGAAAAATCTATGCTAGCGGTAGAAAGTGGCAGCCGGTTACACCAACTTGGTATACAGGCTGCAGGCGTTGCGGTTGCCTTTGTGTGGTCTCTCGGATTAGGAACGTTCTTTTTTTGGTGTCTAAAAAAAATCGTAACTATCCGTGTAAGTCCTGAAGAAGAAAAAAGAGGGCTTAATGTTGCCGAATACGAAGATGTGGCTTCATGGCTTGATTTCATACGTATTACCAGACTTCAAGACTTAAACACTCTGCTTGAGAAGAAGGTTGCAGAAAGAACAGAGGAACTTCAAAAGGCAAATATTGCGCTCGATAAGGCCAATAAACTAAAATCAGAATTTTTAGCAACCATGTCGCATGAACTTCGCACCCCATTGAATGCTATCATTGGCTTCGCTGAGGTTTTAAGGGACGAAATTACCGGAACTCTTAACGAAGAACAAAAAGAATATATCAGTGATATCCACGGTAGCGGGGAACACTTACTCAATATGATTAATAGCATCCTCGACCTTTCAAAAATTGAAGCTGGCAAATTAGAACTTCACTATGAGGTATTCTCTATAGAAGAGGCGATCACTGAGGTGCTGAATATGATCATGGGACTTTCTCTGAAGAAAGGCATATCCCTGAAGACTTTTATTCAAAAAGATATTCCCTCTTTAACAGCAGACCGATTGAAATTCAAGCAAATTATGTTTAATCTATTATCCAATGCCATTAAATTTACCCCGGAAAGTGGTGCGATTTCAATCTCTGCAGATCTTTTAGATCAACATATCCAGTTTGCCATAAGTGATACCGGTATAGGAATCAAATCAGAAGATATGGATAAGATATTCCAGACGTTTCGTCAATTAGATGCCTCATATGCGCGCCATTATGAGGGGGCAGGTCTTGGCCTGGCGCTCACAAAACGTCTGGTTGAATTACACGGCGGTAAGATATGGGTAAAGAGTATCTATGGAAAGGGAAGCACATTCACCTTCACGTTACCACAAAATCCATCGTATTAGGACTTATCATCTTTCTTTTTTCCATATTTTTCATAAGAAACAATCTTTTCAAGATCAAATCTTGGTCTTTGAGATGGCTCTTCATCAGGATAGCCTACAGGAAGTATCGCAACGATTTCTATGCCCTTTGGGATTTCAAGTATCTCTTTGACTTTATTATCATTAAACCATCTTACCCAACAGGTTCCTAACCCTAATTCGACAGCCTGAAGTACCATGTGTTCGATAGCAATATCGGTATTTCCTGTAGCAGCAATCAATAAGTGCCATGCAATATCGGCGCTCGTTTCACTCCGTTTCAAGGAAGGAACAAAAATCTCACGAGTCTTAGCCGGCAGGGCGCCGGCTGCAATCAGTTCATCAATCCGCTCCGGAAACTCACCAAATGCCTTGATATCCGCACAACAAGCAATAATCACGGGCGCCTGCCCAACATGGCGTTGATTATATGAAGCTGCCTGGAGTTTTTTTCTTGTTTCGGTATCCTTTACCAGGATAAACCTCCACGGTTGTGTATTAGAACCCGATGGTGCAAGCCGTGCACTTTCTAAAATTTGCATTATGTATTCATCGGGTACCGGGTCTGGTTTAAATTTTCTGATACTGCGGCGTTTATGAATTGCTTCTCTAACATCCATATTGTTATCATTCCTGTAATGAAGTTATTGATTACCCGTTCTTACTGATAACTGATACCGAAGAAATGCAGCACACGTCCCATCCTGTGCCACTACAAATCACAATCCGGCCAGGATTCTTCTCTGCCTATAAATACCATAATGACCACAAGCAATGGGTGCTTATCAAAAGATTGGCTGCTTGTGTTCATGAGTATAAAAAAATATAAAAGCGGAGAAAAGTAAAAAATACCAGAGACTGGAAAAGAAAATATTCACAACAAAAACAAAAAGATATAGAAACATTATGACGTAACGTGCTACAATAGTTTTGAGGTATTAAATCTTATGCTAAAAACTACTATTAACACATCAACGTTAGAACTTGTTGAGGGAGATATTACCCTGCAGGAAACAGATGCCATCGTTAATGCAGCAAATACAAGTCTTTTAGGCGGTGGCGGTGTAGACGGAGCTATACACAGGGCAGGGGGACCAAAAATATTAGAGGAATGTAAGAAGCTGGGAGGATGTCCAACAGGAGAAGCCCGCATTACTACAGGAGGAGATCTTAAGGCAAGGTATGTAATTCATACCGTCGGCCCTATGTATCGCCATGGTAAAAAAGGTGAAGCAGAATTACTGGCTCATGCTTATAAAAATAGCCTCACACTCGCCTCTCAACATAAGCTCAAAAGCATATCATTTCCATCTATTAGTACTGGCGCCTACGGGTATCCAATTTACGAGGCAGCAACAATAGCCTTAAAAACAGTAATAGACTATTTAAAAACCCATTCTCATAGTATCGGACTCGTACGCTTTGTTCTCTTTAATTTCAAGTCATATCAACCTTACGAGAAAGCTTTACGGGAGCTTATAAAATACCAGACCCTTAAGGAAAAGCAATAATGGGTTTCATGTATGTTTATTAAAAAAAGAGAGATCATCCTTACCATTAATAAAATCATCTTCTCCAGCCTTGATATACGGGAAGTTTACCAAACAATGAGTAAGGAACTTTTAAAGGTAATTGATTTCGATCGTATGAGTGTTACTCTTATTAGTGAAAATAACAATTTATATGAAACCTTTGTGCTCTCAAAGGATTACGAATATACAGACCTCAAAGAGGGTGTATTATATCCGATGGAAGGAAGTTTAATGAAAAGAGTAGTTCAATTTCGTGAACCGGTACTTGTTGATGATACATCAAAAGGCCGGTTTCTTACCGATGCTGTACTATTTAAAGAGAACATTCGCTCAAGATTGGGATTTCCCCTTGATTATAAAGGGCGCATAATCGGCAGCGTAAATTTTGGGAGTAAGCGAAAAGATTATTACACAAGAAAGCATATCGATTTTCTTTCGCAAATCGCGCCTCAGTTAGCTATGGCAATCGAAAATACAAGACTTTTCAACAAAATTAAAGAAGCGGAGAAGAAGTACAGGACAGTCATTGAAAACTCGCCGGATATTATCTTTGAATGTATGAAGGATGGGAAATTTTCTCTTATGAGCCCTTCCGTGGAAGGAATAACAGGTTATCCGCTCCATGAATTTTATGATAATCGGGGTTACGGGCTCACCCTTTGCCATCCAGAAGACCAGGAAAGAGTATACCATGAAATACTCCGGGTATTACAGGGCGTCAATAGAAATTTAATGAATCTGGAGTTTCGGATTATTCATAAACAAGGTCAGATTGTCTGGCTCTCTCTTGAGATACTTCCCATTATTCAGGAAAATACGATCATTGGCATTGAAGGTTTTTGCCGTAATATTACCGAAAGAAAACGGTTAGAGGAGCTAAAAGATATTCTGATCCGGGATGTTACCCATGAACTCAAGACACCTGTCGCTAAGATAGAAATGGCTCTTGATATGTTTCAACGCTCTGTTTTAGCCGGAAATAAAGGTATGCCGGAAAGGGGCTATCAAATCAATGAAATTCTTCGAAATAATATCAGGCGATTAAAGAACATAATTAAAAACATACTTGATATATCTAAGTTAGAATCGGGAACGGAATCGTTAAAATTATCTGATATCTCACTGGTTGAATTAGTAAAAATAGCTGTTAATGAACTGAAAGATACTGCCAATCAAAAAGAGAATATCCTTCTGTATCAAATACCTTCTGACATTCCCATAATTAAAGCAGACCGGGATAAGATACTTCATTTGATAACCCATCTGGTGGACAATGCTATAAAATTTACGGAACGTGGAAAAATTAACATATCGGCACGAAAGCTCCCTGATACCGTGGAGCTAACCGTAGAAGATACTGGCAGAGGTTTGGATGAAGGGGTACAAAAACGCGTATTTGAAAAGTTTTATAAAGAAATACCCTCAGCCTATGGGTCAGGAATAGGTCTTGCCATTTGTAAAAACATTGTGCAGATGCATAAAGGAAATATCTGGGTAGAATCTGAAGGCAAGGGAAAAGGATCGCGGTTCAAATTTATCTTACCAATCAAAGCATAACTCATAGAGAAACAAAGAGATTATTCCGGGACCCTTTGTATGAAACCGAATATTCAAGTCCAAAGGGATGGCATCTCAGCACAGGTATCCTGTATCACCCCTTCGGGGTTCAAAATCCTTTTCTCTCTTTTTTGCTATAATCATAACATCCCTACGGGATTAGGTAGAGACGCAACATCTTACGTCCGTACAGTTGCTAAATCTTGCATCTGTGCAATCGCAATATCTTACGCCTCTCCGAATGAAGCTGAACACACCTGCGCACGCCAGAACACGATCCATACGGGAAGATGCAACATCTTGCACCTCTTCAATTCTCAATCGTTGATCACTATAGCATAATTTAGCAAATCTACGTTTTATTCTGAAGCTTTAAGCTGACCATATCTCAAGACGATTTCCCTCCGGATCAAACAAAAAAAAGGATCTTCCCCCCCAGGGATGGTCTGAAATCTTTCCTATACGTATCCCCTTAGCGAATAACCCCTGCCACGCTTCATCGGCTTTATCCACTTGAAAAGCAAGCGTCAATCCCTGACCGTTTGCACTTTTAATAGTGGCGCGTTTCTCGTTTGCCACGCTTAAACGAGCGCAGTCATTTACTTTGAACTCTATAAACCAGTCATTTCTAAACGTTATTGGAAAACCGAGAGTATCACGATAAAAGACAACTGTCTCTTGCCAGCAACGGCAATACAATATTGTATTAACTACACGAATTGATTCTCTCATTTAGCATTTCCCACCATAGAATTATGCAATTAACGATAACTTTTACCAGAGACTATCCGTAGTTTTATATCATACCTAAAGATAAAAACATATCAAAACAAATAGAGATAAACAAGCATTAAATTCCCTTGAAAGCTTTTAAATTACTGGTAAAATCAAAGAACATCAAAAGATATAAAAGTATACAGGAAATACGAAAAATTGTTTATAACTATTTTGCCAATACGCTGGAAAACATATACCGGTAGAGAAGAAACGAAATACAAATAATCTTTTCAAAGGAGTTGAAGATAAATGAAGGAATTACTCATTGTAGAAGATGACTCGGAAATGCAAGAATTTTATAAAGACATGCTCCAAGGGGAACAGTTTACCGTTACCCTCGCCTCAAATGCAGATGATGGACTCAAAAAAATAAAAGAAAATACGTATGATATGGTAATACTCGATATTTTAATGGAAGGTGTTACAGGAGACAGACTATTTGCTTTACTCAGAAAGGACAGCCGATACAGAAATGTACCGGTTATTATGGCTTCTGTATTAGAGGAAAAGGCTTACCGGTGTTTCCAGGCATTAGGAAATATTTCGTTTTTAGAAAAACCTTTTAACAAAGAAAGACTTTTGAGTGAAATAACAAAAAGGCTCGATAATTCCAAATAACGTAGCAAATACTCAACCAGGTGACCTTTCTTTCTCTTTATTACCTGCAGATTATCTCTTATGCCTTTAAGATTTTATATTTTTCTTGAAATACCGAGATATGCATGTTATTTAAGATATATAATACATTACGATAAAGGCAAACCTTGAGTAATCAGGGGACGCAAAGGAAAGGGTCTTGTAATAGTGGACAGTGTCAGTATAAGTAATAGACGCTTACACTCACAACTGACACGATTAAAATAAGATAGCCTTACTGCCGAAGATTTTCTTACTGAATATCTTGACAGTAAGGCTTTTTGTTTTAAAGAATTTCCCATATCATAGTAAAAAGCGAATTCTGATCTGAGAGAATTTTTCTCTTTAAAAAACCGAAACTAACCTTACGGACCGTATTTGCAATCATCGATACAACATCATGAGAGGAGGTGATGATTGAATTTTTAAAATTTTTTATTTTATGTATCAAGTTTGATGCACGTACATTGGGATAGAGCCAATGAGTGCCTGACTTTTATCTTATATAAATTAATGATGCGCGCAAACATCCGGAGGGATATTCCTGAAATTGATTTATGGATAGTTTCAGGAAAAAATACGTCCTTTATTTTCATGCTTTTTCATTAAATTAAAAGGAGATGCCTATGTTTAAAAAAATTGGTATTACCGCGACGTTTGTGGGCGCATTGATGTTCGGTATAGGTACGGTTAACACCTTTGCAAAGGAACCTAATTGTCCGGATGCTTGCAAATGCCCGGATACGATAAAATGTGACCCAGAATGTGTGAAGGGAAAGACAGATAAATGTATCTGTAAACATTAAACAGCCCAAAGTTTTCTCTATCCAGAAGCGCCTTGTATTAGCATAAGGCGCTTCTGATTTTATAACCATGAAACCGGCGAATACAAATTTTGGAGAGGGAAATTAATGAAGAAGAGAGTAGGACATTGGTGGAAAAATCCTAAAAATGAACTGTTTGATGAAAGTCATACATTAAGAACTTACTGGGATGAGGAAAAATATTGTTTCAGATGTGGAAATTGCAATACAGAAGTCAAGGAAGGTACTGTTTGTAAATGTGCTAAGGAAAATATATAATATTATGTTTTGTAGTAATTTATTGGAGTATGCCTTTATAAAGTTTATTCTGTAGTTATTTTTTATCTATCTCTTTTTCAAGTTTTTCAACTGCTTCTTTGATGGCTTCACTTGCCAACACAACTTCGTCCTTATAAGGCACGCTCTTGTTTGCTTCTATAGACCATAAGATTTTTCCTTGTTTTGTATCAATACAATCGGCTTTAAAAGATACTTTTCCACACTGGTAGATTGCCGCATTCGATAACTCAAGCTTATATATTTTACCAATAACCACAGCGTCTACCCCTAATATTCTTCCCAGAGCAATAGAATCTCTCTCTCTCATCAGTTCTTCTTTCATGTCTTCAGCTTTTAATATCCTCCTAATTTCCGAACGCGTTAAGATATGATATCTTCCCCAATCTGATAATGCATCGGTCATCATACCTGCAAGCATTTCACCCGCATCAGGATTACTGATTGTTTTAATAAAGAGACCCTTCACTTCATCTTTCTGAATATGTTCATCATCAAAACACATCACGGCTAACGTATTTCTATGGTGATAAGGTATTTCTCTCTCTACATATGCTTCAGTCATAGAGACCATCCTGCAGCCAGAACATATCATATATATTATCAGGACAAAGAACAAAAACAGCCTATTCATGCATTCTCCTTACAAGGGTGTAAAATTTATCCCGATTCGTTTTCTACCGGTAACGTAAGCTTATGAAAAAAATACTCTCACTGTAAAATTTATAATCCATGAATTCACATAGGAGGGCCTGGTATATCATAGTTAGATAGTATTTTCGGCTCCTGTGTGAGCTTACCGTAGTAGTAATAAAGCGAAATTGGAAAATAAATTTCAAAAATGAAATGATAACATTTTATCATAATTTGCCTGTATAATCTAAAACAATTAATCACTATTCAGCTAAGTCTTTGTTATATAAACACTAATATTATATTCTAAGATAATAATTAATTTGGAATACTATTTGTGTATTACCCTATCCGTTTTAGATTAAAATTTAAATTTCATATTGAGTAGCTCATAACGGGCATAATATTTAACTTAAGCTTATTGTTATTTTATACATAAGGAGAAAATATGGAGAATGGAGAAAAGATATGGATATTGGTCTTATTATTAATAATTTAGTGCATCCCCCGGTTCTTTTCTTCTTTCTCGGAATGATTGCATCGTTCTGTAAATCAGACCTCAAGATCCCCGACCCCCTACCCAAGCTTTTCTCACTCTACCTCTTGCTTGCTATAGGATTTCATGGTGGAGTCGAGCTTCGTAAAACAGGTATCAATCAGGAAGTTATTTTTTCCTTGTCTGCTGGTATATTAATGGCTATTATTGTACCGATATATACATTCTTTATCTTAAAGATTAAATTGGATACTTATAATGCTGCAGCAATTGCTGCAACATATGGTTCCATAAGTGCGGTAACGTTTATAACCGCTGTTACTTTTCTTCAGACATTAGGTCTTGAGCCTGGAGGGTATATGGTAGCAGCGCTTGCGCTTATGGAATCACCGGCAATCGTTATCGGTATTATCTTAGCAAGATTATTTGCTCCGAATAATAAAGAGGGTAATCACTTTTCCTGGGGTATGGTCATGAAGGAGGCCTTCCTGAATGGTTCTGTATTACTTATATCCGGTAGTCTTTTGATTGGATTAGCTTCAGGTGAAGAAGGGTGGGATACTTTAAAACCTTTTACAAAAGACATCTTCAAGGGAATGCTAAGCTTTTTTCTTCTTGATATGGGACTTTTGGCAGCAAAAAGAATTGGCGATCTGAAAAGCGCAGGATTCTTTTTACCGCCTTTTGCGATATTAGTTCCAGTTCTTAATGCGTGTGTTGCTATTTTTATAGCAAAGCTCATACACTTGCAGCCAGAAAATGCCCTCGTTTTTTCAGTACTTTGTGCCAGCGCTTCATATATTGCAGTCCCTGCAGCTATGCGATTGTCGCTTCCTGAGGCAAATCCAAGCCTATTCGTTCCCATGGCTTTAGCTATTACCTTTCCGTTCAATATTATCGTAGGAATACCTTTGTATTACTATTTAATTATGAGAACTGATCAATGGATTCCCTTATTTTGGAAATAAAAATATGAAAAGAGTGGTAAAAGTAGAAATAGTAACAGATTCTCTTGAAGTTGAAAATATTATTAAACTCCTTGAAGAGGTTGGAGTTTCTGGTTACAGTGTTATAAAAGATGTAACAGGAAAAGGCCATCGGGGGGTGCGGTCTGGTTATGAATTTGCAGATTTATTTAAAAACAGTTACATATTAGTTGTGGGTGAGGAAAATCAGATGCATAAGGTTGTAGAGGCTATAAAGCCTATTATAAAAAAGTTTGGTGGGCTTTGTATCGTCTCTGATGTTATATTGAGAATACACAGAGGTGATGACTGAATTTCCTCGGGAAAGTTCTACCCTGTTGGATCAGATAGAGGAATAAGCGCTATCGTTGTGTGAAGTAATTAGATAGCTGCCCTTTTTTTCTTACAAAAGGCTTTTAAGTCATGGAGTAAGAATGTGTTAATTACATTCTTTGCCTCCAGCCAACCCCTGCGGGCTATCCCCACACCCAATTCAATCATCCACATCTGATCCACATGGTGGGCATCGGTACTAATTGCAATCATAACTCCTGTCTCTTTTGCCTTTTTGCAATTGCTATCATTGAGATCGAGCCTATCATAATAACAGTTAAGCTCAAGCGCCGTACCGGTTTCAACGCAAGCCTCCATAACCTTATCCAGGTCTATCTCATACCCTTCACGTTTACCAATTAACCGGCCTGTTGGATGAGCGATGATGTTGACATAAGGATTGCGAATAGCAGCAATCATTCGTTCGGTAATTTTTTTCTTCTCTTGCTTAAATCCGCTATGGATAGAAGCTATAACAACATCCAGTTTTTCTAATAGTTTATCAGGAAAATCAATAGACCCATCAGCCATAATATCCACTTCTGTCGCCTTCAATAAGGTAAATCCTTTCAATTTTTTATTCAAATTATCAATCTCCTCAATCTCTTCAAGCAGTTCTTCCTCCCTCAAACCATTCGCCACATGGAGTGATTGTGAGTGATCCGATACCACGAGATACCTATATCCCATATCCATAGCTCGTTTGGCCATTTCCTCAAAAGTGGAATTGCCATCACTCCAATCAGAATGGTTGTGGAGATCTCCTTTGATATCTGAAAGTTTAATGAGATTCGGTAGCTTCCCCTCCTGAGCAGCTTCGATTTCTCCCTTATTTTCCCGCAACTCAGGCGGTATCCAGTCCATCCCCAGTACCTTATAAATTTCCTCCTCCCTACTTCCCCCAATCTTTTTATTGTCCTTAAAGATGCCATACTCACTGATCTTATATCCCTTCTTTTTAGCAATCTCCCGGAGATGGACGTTGTGTTCCTTTGAGCCGGTAAAGTATTGTAATGCAGAACCGAACTCATCTTCACGAACCACTCGCAAGTCTACTTGCACACCTTCCTCCACCCGAACACTTCCTTTGGTATCCCCTGCTGCTAATATCTGTGTTACACCACGCATAGTTACAAAAGATTTTACAATATCCTCACCATGCGTACCGGTGGCTAGTATATCTATATCCCCAACAGTTTCCTTCATTCTGCGCAACGAACCTGCTGATTGGATATCTCTTGTTTGTGAATGGTGTTTTAATACTTCTATAATCCCTTTCACAACAGGGTATGCCATTCCAATAGGGATACGCTGCTGACTCGTCTTAAATAGCTCGATCCCTCTCATAATATTTTGAATCTTCTTATCTCCCATCCCAAATAACCCCTTTAGCTTGCCTTCTTGTAAAGCCTTCTCAAGGTCACTCAAACTCACGATACCTAATTTCTTATTCAACATGGCTACGGTTTTTGGACCTAAGCCAGGTATCTGCATAAGGGTTATTGTTTCTTCAGAAATTTCCTTCATTACCTCATCGTACTTGGACATTTTTCCGGTATGAATATATTCCATAATTTTTTCGGCCATACCTTCTCCGATGCCGGGAATATCCTTTAATTTCCCTTCCCTGGCAAGTACTTCTATATCCTCCGTTACATCTCCAAGTATCCGGGCAGCCTTCCGGTAAGAATTTATGCGAAAAGCATTTTCCCCTTTAAGCTCCAGTACATTAGCAATCCGTTCAAATAATGCTGCAATCTCATGATTTTTCACATCATCATCCTTTTCTTTTCATTGTTGCTTATTAAACATACAGGGAAATTCTCACATGTAGGTGGATTATATCAACGTCCTCAAAACACTTCAAATTTTATTTATTGACACAGAGAGGATACTTTTCGCATAATCTAGACGTTTTTATTCTGAGCAGTAACCATATTGCTCAGGCGAAAAAAAATACAAACAATAAAGATTTTGATCCTGGAGATTCGTTGCTCTGTAGCAAGAAAGGTTATGGTAAAAGGAGAGATAAACATGAGAGAACAGATGATCGGCATTATTGGGGGAAGCGGCCTTTACAATATAGAGGGAATTCAAGAGGTAAAAGAGGTGTCAATTGATACCCCTTTTGGCAAGCCATCTGATAGTTTTATGGTAGGAACCTTAGAAGGACGGAAAGTAGCTTTTCTGCCACGTCATGGCAGAGGACACATGATCTTGCCATCAGAACTCAACTTCAGGGCTAATATTTACGGGATGAAGAAGTTAGGTGTGGAACATATCATTGCTGTCAGCGCTGTTGGAAGTATGAAAGAAGAGATTAAACCTTTAGACATTGTTATTCCAGACCAGTTCTTTGACAGAACACAAGGCAGGATCAGCACATTCTTCGGAGAAGGAATTGTAGGACATGTAAGTTTCGCCGATCCGGTATGCAGTACCCTTGCCAATACTTTATTTAATGCGGCTAAATCCATTGGTGTACGGGTGCACAAAGGCGGTACTTATTTGTGCATGGAAGGCCCTTTATTCTCTACCCGGGCAGAATCGAATGTGTACAGACAATGGGGAGTTAGCGTCATCGGCATGACAAATCTTCAGGAGGCTAAACTGGCGCGGGAAGCAGAAATATGCTACAGTACCTTAGCTATGGCTACAGACTATGACTGTTGGCACATAGAAGAAGAACCGGTAACGCTGGAAATGATTATTGCAAATTTAAATAAAAACGCTGAAACGGCAAAACAGATTCTCAGGAGCGCTATTCCAAAAATAGAACAAAAGAGAAGCTGTTCTTGCGCAACAGCAGTACAAAATGCTATTGTAACTCATAAAAACACGATTCCAGAGAGCGTTAAGAAGAAGCTCGATGTTATCTTCGGAAAATATTTAAGATAACTATCAATGGGACGGTGGAATAATTTCTATGAGCTGAAAATGAAAAACAAGATCCTTGCCGGCTAAAGGATGGTTAATATCCAGAGTTACTTCCTGTTCAGTAATATTGGTCACCGTGACTACAACAGTCCCGCCATCCTCTTGATAAATATCGAGCTGATGACCTACCTCCGGTTCCAAATTGGATGGAAATTCTTCTCGGTCTATTACGACAATCAATTCTTCGTCATATGAACCATGTGCTTTATTTGATGGTACTTTGATTGTTTTTAACTCACCCGGCTTCATCCCAATTACTGCTTCTTCAAGACCAGAAATGATAGAACCTTTACCTATGGTAAATCTCAGAGGTTTTCGATTAATTGAGGTATCGAATATCGTACCATCTTCAAGTTTTCCCGTATAGTGAATCTTAACAGTATCACCATATTTTGCCCGTGCCACTTCTCTTTGCTCCTCCTGTGTTGTTGTACAATCCAAGGAAGGTGATAAGTACTATAGAGAAAAAGATATGCCAATAGTATGAAAAAGATACGGAATGATTAAATTTTACTTTTCGTAGTACATAATCGATAAGATAATAAACTCAGTGTAGTTTTTTAGATGGCGAACAGCATGGAATGATTGATCATGATAATGTGAATACTGTGACATGATACAAAATTGCGATATCACAAGAATGTGACATGGCACAATTTCTGGAAGAGAAGATACAAACCAAGAAATGAAGACTGAAAAAGGATAAACAATGTAGGGGCGAATGGCCGTTCACCCCTACATGAGTGTACACAATTTTCTATAATTATCGATCTGACAGAGAGTACACGGAACGGTACATTCGCAGTCGTACCTTAGCATAATGCCTCTGATAAAAGAAGCAAATTACCTCAGCCTTCCTATGAGAAATTTCTGTACTATCTGATTGAAATGATAACGAAAGGCGATCATGCAATATCTATAAGTTTGATATCAAAAATGAGGTCTTTACCAGCTAAAGGATGGTTAGCATCTAATGTCACATCCGATTCAGAAACATCAGTTACCGTAACTACCGATGTTTGACCATCAGCGCCACGGACCTTAAACTGTTGTCCAACTTTTGGCTCCACATCGGGGGGAAATTGATCCCGGCCTACAACCCCTACCATCTCTTCGTTATGACCCCCATATGCATCTTCCGATTTAATGTTGATGGTTTTTGATTCTCCGGGGCTCATTCCCACCACCGATTGTTCAAAACTTGGAATTATCTGACCATTGCCTATAGTAAACTGCAGAGGTTCACGGTCTTCAGAGGAATCAAATACTGTACTATCATCCAATTTACCCGTGTAATGTACTTTAACGGTATCGCCATATTTTGCCTGTCTCATTTTTCACTCCTTTCGTCTTATAATAGCTCCCTTCTGAGGAATCTAATAACGTCCTCCAGCATATGCTAAAACCAAATGTGTTAGGCAAAACATAGCTGCAAACACGTTGTTAAGTAACATGATATCCTGCGTTATTCCGCATGGTATCTTTATTAGAAACGTCGCCTTCCACCGCTGCCACTACTACCGTATCTTCCACCCCTGCCACCGCCGCTACTGCTACCTCTTCCACCGCCACCGCCGCCCCTTCGTTTTTCTTCACGTGGACGAGCCTCATTAACGACAATCATTTTTCCTTTTAATTCTTTGCTATTCAAGCCATTGATTGCAGCCTGTGCTTCAGCTTTAGCAGGCATTTCCACAAACCCAAACCCTTTTGATGTCCCGCTGAATATGTCTTTTATAACAGTAGCGGATGTTACCTTTCCAAAAACCTCAAAAGCTTGTCGTAAATCATCTTCACTAACATCATGTGGTAAGTTACCTACGTAAATATTCACGCGTATCTCCTTTCTATTCTTTAAAGCCCTTGCCTACGATTTATCCTCACAAATAAACCAATGTAAAAACAGTTACAAATTTTAAACACCATAGTCTAAAAAGTTAAAATACATGCCATACAAATTCTGTTATCGAAAGAACCTACGTATAGATTTATGCGAAAATCCAAGAGCTTATACAATTGTTGAAGACTACCTTATGTAACAATAAAACAGTATATGGAGTAGATCTAAGATATCTGGAGGCAGTGTATCGGAAGTACCTGGAGATTGAATTTGGATATCAAAAAAAAGATGAGTTGCCCTTAATAAAGATCGATGCAGCACGATTGTGTGGGAACTATACGTATACCCCACCTTTACAGTATCTATAAGGTTAGGATTCCTTTTTAATTCGATGGGGGATCTCTTTGCTATAAAAGATTCATAAATCAGATATCATAAGCAGATTTTTAAATTTTTTATCAATCTGATAGTTACCTTGCAATCAGGTAATTTATAAAAAATCTCGTACAGTAGTACTGTTTTCTCTTAGGTATACTATACCGCATAATAGAGGAAATGAAAGATAAAAAGAAAATATTTTCCATCTTACGAAAAATTCTAAACAGAATCCTGAGATAAGTATTTCAACTCTTTCCGCCCTTTTTCTTCATTTACAAGAGAGAACAAGATTCCACCAATAATAAAAAAGAGCGAAACAGACGAAATACCAAATCGCGATGCACTATCACTGCTATACCCAAGAGATCTCATCATCAGATTGATTCCACCAATAAAGGCAGGGCCAATAACAGCAGCAAATTTACCTACCATATTATAAAAGCCAAAATACTCGGCTGATTTGTTAACAGGAATTATTTTTGCATAGTATGAACGGCTCAATGCCTGAATGCCGCCCTGAACCAAACCAATGGTAATAGCTAATATATAGAATTCATTCTTACTTTGCACAAAAGCGCCATAGAAGGAAACAAATAAATAAATTGCAAGAGCGATAAAGATAGCATATCTGGCGCCAATCTTACCGCCAAGATAAACAAGCCCCAAAGCAGATGGAAACCCAATGAATTGCGTGATAAGTAATGCAACAATTAAATCACGGGATTCGAGGCCTATAGAAATACCATAATCTATCGCCATGTAGACAATAGTATTTACCCCATCAATATAGAACCAATAGGCCATAAGAAAGAGAAAAACCGTCTTTAAATGCCGGACGTTCTGAAATGTTTTTCTTAATTGGGTAAAACCTGCTTTTACCATAGTTACCGGTAATTTTATCTCAGTATTTTTAGGTTCTTTTACAAAAAGGAAAAGAGGGATAGAAAATACAGCCCACCAGATGCCCACGGAAAGGAATGAGGATTTTATTACTTTCCCGGTATCTGAAAATCCAGATATTTTAGCATTGAGAACCATCCACACATTGAATGCGAAAAGGATACCACCTCCCAGATATCCCAAAGAAAAACCTAGTCCGGAGACAAAGTCCAACTTCTTCCCGGATGCCACGCTTGTGATCAATGCATCGTAGAAGATATTCCCTCCTAAGAATCCAATAGTTGCAAAGATATACAGAAGAATGGCTACCGGCCAGTTACCCTGAGAGACCATGCACAGACATGAAGTCATCACTGCACCCATATAAGCAAAGAAGAAAAGAAATTTCTTTTTCGAAGTCCCCTTGTCAGCAATGGCTCCTAATATGGGCGCTCCTAAACCTATAATCATACTTGCGGCCGAATTTGCAAATCCTAACCTCGCTGTAGTTATCGTGGTATCAACGCCAATACTCCAGTATTGTTTAAAAAAAATGGGAAAAAATCCAGCCATAACGGTGGTAGCAAAAGCCGAATTAGCCCAATCATACATACTCCATCCGAAGATCGCTTTCTTATCATCAAGTTGCATATTATAGATAACTTAAGGAGAAATGCCCCGTCGTTATTCTTTTACTATGTACGTCAAGTTGTCGTTTAGTCAAGGGTGGCACTGACAAACTCTGTTTGTCAGTGCGTTATATTCCCTATCCACGTTGGCATTTGAAGCAAGCACGGACAAACGATCCCTGCTTAAGACATACAGGGACAGGGTTTGTCCGTGCCACCTTGAAAACCGCTTACATAAAATGAAAATTCCTATACAATTTAATTAGGTTGGGTTTTAAAGGGAGAAACCCAGCGACTTTTACCCACCCCTTAATCCCCTCCCGGGAGGGGACTTCTCCGATTCCCCTCTTGAGAGGGGTTAGGGGTATGTTCATGGCATAGCGAGAAACTTTGAATTTCCTCTACATTCCATGAGATTGTAAACCAGGATATACCATAATTCTCATAAAGTTATCTATAGTTGTCTTGCCTGCCCTCAATCGGACCTGAGAGCAAAAGAAATGCACCGATAAGAATCAGTATGAGTCCAATCCACTGGGTTAAGCTTGGTCGCTCAGCGAGAATTGCATAGCTCAGAACTACTGTCACAGCAGGATACAGGGAAGTTAAGGGCACGACCAGACTTGCATGGCCTCTTTGGAGCGCAAAATAATAGAACACAAGACCCAAAGCCAAACTTACTCCGGATAAGAAACCAAATATATTCCAGGACGTGCGCCATGGAAGAAAATTTTCCGTACGGAAAAAAAACAGGAAAACAAATACTGCACACATCAGGCAAATAAGCGCTTCGGCTAGAAAGATAGAGACCGGTGACATGTTTCTTTCAATTGCAAGTTTTCCGAAAAAGCCCCAAAGGCCCCACATCAGAAGAGTAATACCAGAAGAAAATATCACAAAATAATCGGCTCTCATGTACAATTATTTCCTGCGCCGTCTACCTTTTTTCCCATAAGATTTCTGAGATGCTGTTCCGGTTGTTTTTTGGCTGGCAGGTTCTATAATAATCTTCTTCCCTTTGATTTTAATATCTTTCATGGCGTCCTGGATATCTTCTGCGTACTCTTTCGGCACTTCTACAAAAGTATAATTGTCAAAAATATCAACAGCTCCGATTATCTTGCCGGAAAGACCTGTTTCACCGGCAATGCTTCCGACAATATCCTTAACTTGTACTTTCTGCTTGCTCCCCGCATTAATAAACAATCTCACCATTTCTGATGTTGCGGGTCCTGTATCTCTAAAATCTTCCTCTTGTGTTGGTGCTTGTTTACTCTTTTCCCCTACAATTATTTTTAATAAAGATGCGGCAATATCTATGGAGGTATAATCTTCACCAGCCAGGCCTTCAACCCAGTGAATGTATTTCCCTAAATGCCCTTCATTAATTGTTTCTTTTACTTTCCCTAAAAGTAAATTTGTTTTAATTTCTTCTACGTCACCAAGAGAAGGAATCTTTTGAGGTGTAATTTTCGTCTTCGCATATCGTTGTATATCCTTTATCTGATAAATCTCTCTCCCTACAACAAAGGTAAATGAGCGACCTTTCCTTCCCGCCCTGCCCGTTCTTCCTATCCTGTGTACATAGTATTCTTCATCATGCGGCACATCATAGTTAAAGACAGCTTCTATATCCTCTACATCAATTCCCCGGGCTGCTACGTCAGTTGCTATCAGAATTTCGATAGTTCCTTTCCTGAACTTGGACATAACGCTATTTCTTTGTGATTGTCTCATATCCCCATGCAAACCATCAGCCAGGTATCCTCTTGCCTGGAGATGTTCCACCAGGTCATCTACCCGCCTTTTTGTGTTACAAAATACCAGTGATAATTTTAAATTATAGATATCGATTAAGCGGGATAGTGTCTCTAATTTCGCTTGCTCTTTTACCTCAAAATAAAATTGCTCAATATACGGAACTGTAAGTTCCTTGTGCACAACCTTTATAAATTGCGGATCGTTTTGATATTTTTTTGTCAAATCTAAAATAGCCTGAGGCATAGTTGCGGAGAAGAGAATGGTTTGTCTCTTCCTGGAGATTTTCTCCATAATAAATTCGATATCTTCCCGAAACCCCATATCCAACATCTCATCCGCCTCATCCAATATGATTATTCTTACGGCATCCATTTTTAGCGTACGGCGGTTCATGTGGTCCATAACACGCCCCGGAGTACCAATAATAATTTGCACACCTTTTTTTAATGCCTTAATTTGACGTTCTATAGGTTGCCCTCCGTAGATCGGCAAAATCTCAATGGCCTTTTTATATTTTGATAATTTTTTCATCTCTTCGGCAACCTGGATTGCCAATTCCCTTGTAGGACATAAAATTATCGCTTGTAATTCTCTGGTACCAGGATCTATCATTTCGAGTGTGGGAATCCCAAACGCTGCAGTCTTCCCGGTGCCTGTCTGGGCTTGCCCAATGATATCTTTTCCTTTTAATATATAGGGAATAGCTTGATACTGTATTGGAGTGGCTTCTTCAAAACCCATATCTTTAATTGCTTTTCGTAGTTCTTCTGATACATGTAAATCTTCAAATCTTAATTTTTCTATATCAGTTAGTTCTTCCATATACCCTTTCCTATCCCCCTCAATATTCCTTTTAATAATTTCCATTTCCTCGTTCATCTTCAACAAATTTAAGAAAACCAGGACTTTCGCTCTATTCTCATATCATAGTATGATAATAAAAGCAATAAATAAATTTATACGGCTATTTTTTCTCCCAGAATATACCTAAGATACCAACAACAGTACCTTTTTCATCTTTTACGGGGGTTTTTACCGTATGCACAATGCATTCCCGCCCATCCTTGATATAGTTCTCTTCTATTTCCTCTGTTCGCCCTGATTTCATAATCCTTTTATCATCCGCCCGGTATTTTTCAGCTATTGCCCCGGGATAGAAATCATAATCCGTTTTTCCTCTAATCTCATCCGATTTTATCGATAGATCCGCAGCGTAATTTTGATTACAAGACACATATACTGAATTTTTATCCTTGTAAAATATCTTTTGTGGCAGGTTCTCTAAGAGCAAACGATACTTACTTTCATTTGTACGCAATGCCTCCTCTGCCTGTCTTCGCTCTGCAATCTCTTTCCGTAATTCCTCATTTACCTTCATGAGTTCCGTAGTCCGCTCTGCCACCCGTTGCTCTAAAGATTCATTCAGCACTCTCAGTTCATCTTCTATGCGCTTAAATTCAGTAATATCTTGAACCGTTCCATTCATTTTAACCACCTTGCCTCTCTGATTACTTATGATCTCAGTCTGTACATGAATGATGCGTATCCGGCCGTTTGGTAAAATAATACGGAGATTATTAGTATAAGGCTTTCTCTTACAGATAGATTCACGAAGAGATTTTTTCACAGACTCTCTGTCGTCTCCATGAACAAAACTCAGGAACACCCTGTAAGTCGGAGTAAACGTATCCGGAGACAAACCAAAGATACGATAAAGCTCATCCGACCAATACAGCTTATCTTCCCTGATATCCCATTCCCAGTTTCCCAGATGAGCTATTCGTTGCGCATTCGCAAAACCGGCTTTACTTTTCCGCAACGATTCCTCCGCCCGTTTGTACTCGGTAATATCGGATACCACACCATGCAGATGGATAGATTCATTCTCCCCTTTCTTCGCAACGATACTATCACGCACCCAGCGAATCGTTCCATCCGGCTTAATAATCCGGTACTCCTCTTCTTCAAGAGCTGACTTGCCCACTGAAATGCGAATTAATGCATTTTCCAGCCTGGTTCGATCCTCAGGATGTAGAGTACCCAACCAGTGCTCTGGCCCCCGTACATAAAATTCCGGAGGCCGGCCGGTGATCTTTTCCACCACGGGAGAGTAATAACGATAGGTAAATGTACCTTTCTTATCAACTTCAGCGCTCCAAATATAATCCGAAATCGAACTCAATACCTGGCGAAGTTCTATGTCGGTGTGTTGCAGCATTTCTTCCACCCGTTTCCGTTCAACAATTTCCTTTAAGAGCCTTTCAGCAATTGTATGAAAATTCCTGGCCAGTAAGCCAATATCTCCCTTGCAACGTATCTTCTCCGGATAATTCAAGTCTCCATCAGCAAATCTTTCTACTGCATCCTTTAAATCCTTAATCGGCCCTGATACTGAAATAGTAAAAATAACCCCCGCACCGGTAACCAATGCAGCAACAACCACTCCAAAGATCAGCGTAACAATACCCAATATCCTTACTGGTGCAAAGGCCTCTGCTTCATCTATCTCTGCCAAAAGCACCCAATTATATCCGGGTATAATCATCGAGGCGCCAATAACAGGTATTCCCCTGTAGTCTTTATATATACCAACTATCTCTTCATTATTCTCCGCAAAGGCACGAATAGGCTCTGTATCTACTTTCTGCTTCAGTGATGCATCTTCTATAAATCTCGATTCGGTCAGCATCACCTTGTCTCTATTAACCAGATACACTTCACCAGTTTCCCCCATTCCGACACGGTCGGTTGTAATTTCATTCAAGAATCTAAGGTTATAGACATTAATGATAACACCGAGCAACCCTGCGTTATGTTGAGAAATAATGGGCGTAGAAATTAATATACAATTTGTGTTAAGGGAAGAGAGGTAATGGAGTTTAATATGAGTTTTACCTTCGCTTTTACTTATTCCTTGAGTAAAGATATCGTTATTTGACATATCTTTGTCAATAAAATTCAGATTGGTAGACGAGATTACCTTACCATATTTATCTACAAGGATTATTGCTATGAAATGTTGGTTAAGCAGTTGCTTATTCTCAGAAAAATATTTGTTTAATCTTATTGCCTCATCGTGATAAAAGGAACCTCCGCGAAGAGCCCTTCTCATGCAATTTCTTATGAATTCGTCGGAGCTGAAATCTATGGTCTGTGTCTTTATCCTTTCCATAAGGGATAGCATGTGAAGCCTTTTTGATTCTGCAACTGCTCTTAATTGTTCAAGAATCTGATACTTTAGTGTACTTCTGGCATTCAGAAAGTATATTGTTGTAATTATCGCTATAGGTATGAGGGAAATACAGAGAGTGAATATGAGGAATTTACCTCTTGTAGATAGAGATGAGTTCATGTGCAGGACTCCTTGAAGTGTATTCTTAAGATCTCTAAAGCAGTATTTGGGGTGGTACGGACAAACCCTGTCCCAGTATGTCTTGAACAGGGATGGTTTGTCCGTGTTCAACCTGAGAAATGAAAATTCCTCTACAATCAAGGTAAGGTTTATTTTACTGCTTAAGGTAACGCATATGACTCTAAACAGGCTGTCCAAAAATTATTTTTCAGAAACTATAGTATCCAAAGGATGAAACCGAACATATTCTTACCTAACGAAAGACTACCTGGCCAGTCATCTATGAAAAAGCATGTCAAGAAAAAATAATGTTCCTGTTGACAAAAAAACAAAGGAACTGTTTTCTTGCCATGCGTCCTTCCCGCTTAATTGG
>NZ_SZPP01000020.1:0-50963 GCF_030263775.1 Candidatus Jettenia sp. AMX1 | reverse complement strand
TTTGCCCTTATCAGGTTCGTACTAAACAACTTTACTACAGAAGAATGCTTAAAATTACTTTATATGAGGGATTTGCTGCCTCCTTTCTTAAAGAGTTCAGGGCAAAATAAATAGTGTTTAAAATTGAAAAAATTATAGAGAGGATAAAAATGGAAAGAAAAAATGGATGCTTTTTAAATGATTTTGAGATATGGAATAGTAACATACCAGCACCTCCATATAGAATTGGGCCGCAACAAACACAGCGGCCTATGTGAAGTGCTGTATTCGCCCGGCAACCCTGCTACCATGTCCTTATGAAGGATTTAGGCCAGTGGCTTTGCGTCCCATCCTTTCGAATGGTTTGCCCTTATCAGGTTTCTAAAAATTAATTTTATTATTTCAAAACATGTAAATTGTTCAATGCAAAATTAGCAGTTCATATACCAACAAATTATATAATTACTACAAAAATAGTAATATCAGATGTACTTAGTATTTACGATATTTTTTATCTTAAAATGAATATGATATGGAGCATGTCAAAAAATTTTTAAATGAACAAAAATGTATTTTATGGTACATGAATGCACTTTAGTTATCCTGTTCTTAAATTAAAAATTTAATCCGGCGCTTAGAGATATTGTATTTTTCGTGAGGTCACCCAAATTAATAGTATTATCTCTGCGGTTATAGCCATAATCAAATTCAGCAAACCACCAATCTTGAGGATTGTATATTATATTCAAGTTAGCGCTAATGCCATTAACCTCTTCAACAATGCCCAATGCATCGTTGCGTTCAAAAAATTCGAGATTGAAATAATTAACTTCAACGGATGCCTCAAATCGATCAAGTTCCCAGGTATATCTTAGTCCAATAGCAGTAAAAAAATAGGAATTATTATCGGTAGAACGCTGTTCTTTTACACTTCTCTCCGCAAATACCTCAATTGATGAAACTGGAGTAACAAAGTATCGATTTCCTAAGATAGTCTCGAATCCTTCAAAATTTTCAAGAGTACTGTGGTTTCCATAGTTACTGGTCCTATAATGAGTTTTTAAATATAATTCATTTTTTGGAGTGATTTTCCACTCTATATCAAAAGGAATATTTTTCTTTATACTATCCCTGTTTGGGCTTGAATCGTATCGCACAATACTATAAAGAAATCCAGAAGAAATCTTAATTGGCAAAAAAGGATATTGGTACTCAACAATTGCACTTAGAGTATCAACATTCGAATCGGAATCTTCAAACTCCTCTTCTTGATAACTCACATCACGGTTGGTATAATGAATCGAGAAATCGAGATTAGGAAAAAAAACAGGAAAATCAAGATCAAAACTTGCGGTGTTCGTTATAATAGTTCTTCGGTCTACAAAGACATTAGGTCCTTGATCTTCAATTGGAATCTCATCATCAATAATAGCTCCAAAAAATCTTCTCTGTACCCCAGGGGGAATCACACTTCTTTTTATCCTGTCACTGAAACTGAGTTTGAAATCATTAGCAAAGTTGAAATCTATGGCTCCTTCTAATGATTGATTAACATGGTTGTTGTCTTGTATACGCATATACTCATAAATTGCGGCGTTGTAATCGAGGTGAACAAGTGAATAATCAGAAAGAGGTGATAAAAGTCCTATATTAAACTGGTGAAGAGTGTAAAAATCCGCTGTCTCATCTTCTGAAGTGTTGAATACATTGTCATCATAAGTTTCAATTAGCTCATATGATGGTTTTATTTCGAGCGTACCTATATGCAAGTTATTATAAAGCATATCGATTTCTTCCATAATATGGAAACCCGGCTGGTCCGGAAGTCCATCTATTTCGAGATTTTGAGAGAGCGCCTCTTCGCATAATGCGCAAGAAGGTCTAAAAAATATAAAAAAGATCATCAGAAAAACAATGCTCAATAAAACAAATTGCCTACAATAGTTAGTTTTCATGAATAATATAAGTATTTTTTTATTGATTATAGAGATGCAATTTTCCATTTTATCTGAGGATTCTATTCTAAACAGGAAAGATTTTCAAATATAATCTGGAAAATTATTTAGAGGGGGAATTAAAGAAATGAATTTTCTTGTATAAAGATTAAAGATATCGGTAGAATCGGAGAGGGGAAAATATAAAAATACCTAAGGGGATATAAAAAACTTCTCCATGAAAATTTACAGTATAAAAAATTAGGAAAAAGAACATGGAATTAGCATATTTTATTATTAGTGTAGTATCATTGATTGTAGTTTGTCTTCTATTTTATGGAAAATATCTTTTCAAGCGTAAGAGAAAAAAATGACTATAAGAAAGATACGATTTTGTGCGTGGTTTTTTTTCCGAACTACGATATTCTTTATCTTAATGTTTACCTTTTTTTATCCTGGAGGATTATCTGTGGCATCGGCACAGAGAAAAAAGATTCCTGCTCCTGAATTGACAGGCGGTACCGCCTGGCTTAATGTCGCAAGGCCACTTACCCTTGCTGATGTAAAGGGAAAGGTTGTACTCCTTGATTTTTGGACATATTGTTGTATTAACTGTATGCATATTATTCCAGATCTCAAAAAATTAGAGACAAAGTACCCAAATGAATTCGTGGTTATAGGAGTACATTCTGCAAAGTTTAAAAACGAACGGGAATCAGAGAATATCCGGCAGGCCATTCTCCGATATGAAATTGAGCATCCTGTAGTTAATGATAGCAATTTTGCAATTTGGCAGGCCTACGGAGCCAAAGCATGGCCTACGCTTGTATTAATCGACCCTGAGGGAAATGTGGTTGGGAGAGATACAGGAGAAGGGCATTATGATGTCCTGGATAAAATAATTGGGGATGTAATCTCTGAGTATCGTTCTAAAAATCTTCTGAGCGAAAAACCCTTACCTATTTTATTAGAAAAAGGCAAAAAGGGTCCAAGTCTTTTTTCCTTTCCGGGTAAGGTGTTAGCGGATGAGATATCAAATCGCTTATTTATTGCTGATTCCAATCATAATCGAATTGTTATTGCTACCTTAGATGGCAAAGTTCTTGATGTTGTTGGTAATGGTAAAATAGGCAAGGATGATGGTACCTTTACAGAAGCCAGCTTTAATCATCCGCAAGGGATGGCATTCCACCGTGATTATTTATATGTAGCAGATACCGAAAACCATCTTATTCGCAAACTAGACTTAAAGACAAAAACGGTTAAGACAATTGCCGGTACCGGTAAACAGGCAAATTTCATGGCTGCTGGTGGAATGGGTACATCATCTCCTCTTAATTCACCCTGGGATCTGGTCTTTTTAAAAGGGCAGTTATATATAGCCATGGCTGGGGCTCACCAGATATGGAAGATGAATTTGGAGACTACGGTTTTTGAGCCTTATGCTGGTAGTGGCAGAGAGGGTTGCATCGACGGTCCATTAGATACGTGTGCTCTGGCGCAACCCAGTGGCATTACCATCGCTGATAAAAAGCTTTATTTTGCCGACAGCGAGGTAAGTGCTGTTCGTTATGTAGATATGGAAAAAAAGGAGGTAAAGACGGTTATTGGACGAGATCTTTTTGTTTTTGGGGATGTGGATGGTCAAGGTGAGGAGGTACGTTTACAGCACCCCCTTGGTGTATGGAATTATAATGGACTTATTTATATTGCTGATACTTATAATCATAAAATTAAGGTATTAAACCCGCTGGACAAGACATGCCGGACAATCTTAGGAAGTGGACAGTTCGGTCACGATGATGGTAAAGATGCTCAGTTTTATGAACCTGGTGGTCTCAGCATTGCTAATAATAAATTGTACATTGCTGATACTAATAATCATGCTATCCGGGTAATGGATATAAGGACAAAAGAAGTGAATACTCTACAAGTTACGGGATTAAAGGTAGAAGTCTCAGAGAGCAAACCACTCACGATTACATTACCTTTTGCAAAGGTATTAGAATTACCGTTAAAAACCCTGAAAGCAGAATCCTGCATACAGTTAACATTAAACATCGACCTTCCTAAAGGGTATCATTTGAATCCTAATGTCCTATTAGTATATAGTATTGAAGCGGGAAATGGTGTTCAGGTAGAGCAGGGTAGCCAGGAGATAAGACTTGAAAAACCTGTATTACCTATAAAAACATCTTTTAAAACTGAGACTGAGATACAAATTACCGATTTAAAAATTTCTGCAGGTTTTTACTATTGCAGAGAAGATAATCAGGGAGCATGTTATGCTGATGCAGTGATCTGGCATTATCCACTCAAAATTGATAAAGATTCTGGCGATAGTGTGGTAACAGTAAATTATTCAGCAGTCTTACCCTAGTATTCCTTATTAGGATATAAACTGTATCCTTGCATATATTTTGAAAATTTGCAGGGGTGTAACAATTATGCATGGCTCATCAACTCTTCTCTCTTGTATATTTTGTATAATTGGCTATAGAGACCACCAAGTCGGAGTAGTTCTTCATGACTCCCTTCTTCTGCTTTTTCTCCTTTGTTTATTACGATGATCTTATCGCAGTGAAGGATAGTAGAGAGCCGGTGTGCGATGAAGATGGATGTTCTGCTTTGAGAAATTTTCTGAATAGCGTTTTGGATTAATATCTCTGATATGGGGTCCATGCTTGATGTTGCCTCATCAAAGATTAATACCCGTGGGTCGTAGATTATGATTCTGGAAAGAGAGATAAATTGGCGTTCACCTACGGAGAGATTTGCGCCTCGCTCCAGGATTTCCATATCGAGCTCCTTTGGCATCCGTTTTATAAACGGCATCAATCCCAATTCCTCGATGGTGCCTAATATCTCAGAGTCTGATATGGGTTTAAATAAAGTAATATTGTCTCGTAACGTACCTGCAAATAAAAAGACATCTTGACTTACTAATCCAATAACGTGCCGTAATCCAATTTTTTCTAATTTTCGTATATCAATCTGATCCAGACAGATTATACCCTTTTGGATCTCATAAAGCCGTGTTAATACATTTACAATAGATGTTTTTCCACTACCCGTTACACCTACCAAAGCGGCAGATTGACCTGGTTCTATTTGAAATGAGATATCCTTTAATACATAACTATGACCATTATAGCTAAACCAAACATGGTCAAATTTTATTGCTCCTTTGAAGTCACTTTTGGAAATTTCTCTGCTGGGATTCGGGATGATGTAATCGGCCTCAGATGGTTCTTTCATAAGAGAAAAGATGCGCTCCAGTGATGCCATAGCACCTTGAAAGATATTATACTTTTCCACGATATCCCTGATTGGTTCGAATAAGCTGTGAATATATGAGAGAAATGCTACCAATACTCCCAAAGTGAGAAGATTATTTGCATATCGTATAGCGCCGTACCAGAGGATTAGACCAACAGTTAATGCACTCACGATATTAATCGAGGGTTGAAATACAGCAAAATAACGAATGTATTTAACTTGTTCTTTCAAATAGTCATTGTTGATCTCATTAAATTTATCATAATTCTTTTTCTCCCGGTTAAAGAGCTGGATAACCTTCATCCCGGTAAGATTTTCATTGAGATAGGCATTGATACGTGCCAACTTGCGCCGGATTTCTCGAAATGAATTTTTCATACGGGTGCCAAACCAGAGGGCGATTATGATAATAACAGGGAGAAGGGCGAGTGTGATAAGTGCAAGTTCCGGTTTTAACATAAACATGGCCACAAAGATACCGATGATGATGCAAATATCCGCAATTACCACAATAACACCAGCCGAAAAGAGTTCTCCAACGGCTGCAATATCATTCGTTAAACGTGTAATGGTCCTTCCAACAGGATTTTTATCGAAAAAAGAAATAGGAAGTGATTGGACATGGTTAAAAAGTTCCATGCGCATATCGAGCATAACCTTTTGTCCAATGGCTTGGATATTATAACTCTGCGCTATTACCAGGAGTAATCGCACTGTTTCAATTCCTAGCAAGGCTAATGCTAGCTTGTATAGTAATAATGTGTCTCCTTTGTTTATACCATTATCAATGGCATATCCAAAAAGATAAGGGCCTAGCAAAAATAAGACAGTGGTAATCATCACCATAAGAACGGATAAAATGCCGGATACCTTATAACGCAGAATATAAGATAATAACTGTCGTATAACCGTTCTCTCGTATAATTTACCCGATAAAATATCTTCACTAAAAAACTCTTCTTTTTTCATAACCATGGTTTTACCACAAAGATGTTGAGAACACAGAGAAAGATTCTTCTTCTAGACCTGAGATGAACCTATTGGATTAATTTTTCTTCCAACGCTTCTTTGCTGTATAAGGAGGTATATAAACCGTTGATTTTAATAAGTTGCTCATGTGTTCCCTTTTCGACTATCATACCATTTTCCATAACTACAATCATATCAAAGTTTCTGATAGCAGGGAGTCTGTGCGTTACGACCAGGAGGGTTTTACCAGCAAAATATTTTTGTATATTTTTCAGTATTGCACCCTCTACTCGCGCATCCACGGCGGAAAGGCAATCATCGAGTATGATAATATCCGGATGCATAGCCAATGCACGGGCAATGGTAATACGTTGCTTTTGTCCACCTGATAGGTTAACCCCGCGTTCACCCAAATAGCTGTCAAATTGGTTCGGGAGTTGCTGAATTTCTTTCTCAATCACTGCCATTTGAGCAATTTTTTGAGCACTATAGGAAATGCTTTTCTCATCCTCTACACCAAATAATATGTTATCCACAACTCTTTCCGAAAAAAGGAATGTATCTTGTGGAACGAAGCCGATAATTTTCCGCAAGGCCTTAATATGTATCGTATTGATATCCATACCGCCGATAAAAAGACTTTTATCCGGTACCGGGATTATACGGGGAATCAGGTTTACCAATGTCGATTTTCCACTCCCTATTGGTCCCACAATAGCGATTCTTTGTCCCGCAGGAATTTTCAGGTTTACACCCTTGAGAATCCATTCCTTGTTACTATCATATTGAATATGGATATCCCTAAATTCGATTTCGCCATGAGGTATGTATGTTACATTATTTTTTGAAATAATTTCAGGCTTTTCATTCATTACCTCATCAATACGCTTCATAGAGGCGTTTCCACGCTGCAAGAGGGATAGACTCCATCCAACGGCGGTCATGGGCCAGACCATCATTGAGATATAACGCTGGAAGGCAACCAGAGTACCCAGGGTAATAACTCCTTCAATAACCATCCTCCCACCGATGAGAAGTAAAATAATAACACCCATATAGGTTGTATATTCGAATACCGGCCCCAGGAGAGACTGAGGAATAGCGAGCTTAAGGTTTTTCTTCATAAAATTCTTACCTAGTTTCAAGAGGGTTTTTTCTTCCTGTTGAGACATATTAAAGGATTTTACAATACGGATACCTGATATGTTCTCTTGCACCTTTTCACTAATTCTCGAAAACTGTTCCTGGACACTCCGAAATCGTTTATCGATAACATCCTTAATTTTATATGCAATGAAGGGTATTAATGGCATTAATAAAAATGTATAGAAAGATAATTTGGGAGACAAATACAGAATAATCGGTGGTATTACAAAAAAATAAAATATTGCATCCAGCCCTACCAATAATCCGGGGCCTACAGCCATACGAACGGCGCTCATGTCATTCGTAGCCCTTGACATAAGATCACCTGTTTTATATTTTTGGAAAAATTTTTCGGAAAGTGTTTCGATATGCCCAAAGAAGGCCATGCGGAGATCGTAATCACAACGAAAGGATGTTCCAATAAAATACATTCTCCAGACATACCGACATATTCCCTGAAAGAAGCTCAACAGGATGTATAAGGCGGAAAGGATTACAATCTTTGTAAGACTTACCTCTTTAGAAAGGATATCAAGTGCCTTTTTTATAATAAGTGGCGGGAAGATGTTAATTATATCTACAGCGATAAGCGATAGAGTTCCTATAATAAAATAGCGTTTATACTTTTTTACAAACACCCTATAGATAAGGTTCTTTTCCCAAAATTCCCGAAACTTCTTTATCAGCATATTGGATTGATAGTCTTTTAGAAAACACAAAAATTCTAAAATTATCTCTGTATTTTTATGAATTTATTTATAAAATATTTACATTATCATATATATCCTGAATTGTATATAATTAATTATTAAATAAAAAACCAGGAGTATTTAGATGAAAAAAAATATGTTAAGAGAAACGGTTTATGCTTTTAATAATACCGATATTGTTGCCACCTATGATTTTGATATGGATGTGTGGCATCCTAATCGTACAAAAATGGCGTTGGTTGTATGTGAGATACTGCCTTTTTATACGAACGATAATTTGAGGATATTAGACCTTGGTGTAGGAACGGGTTATCTTACTCACAAGATTATTGAAACATTTCCCAATGCAAGGGTTGTTGCGGTAGATGCTGCTGAACTTATGATAGAGAAGGCTAAATTAAGGCTAAAAGATCACCTCAAACAAATAACGTTTCAAACCTCTACTTTTCAGGAGTTGCCAGATAAAGAAGCTACTCTTTCTCCTCTGGATGTTGTAGTCTCCTCTTTTGCTCTTCATCATTTATATAAAGAAGAAAAACTTATACTATTCAAGTATATACATTCAATATTAAAACCAAATGGCTGGTTTATAAATTGTGACATCTTTAAGGCAACTGATACGGTACTTGAAGATCGATTCCGGTATTTACACCGTTTGGGAATACAACAAAGGATAAAAAGGATTAAACATCAAGAGAAGTCTATTGATCAAATCTCTTCAGAATTGATAGAAAAGGAGAAAAAGGACGGAGACCATCCTTTATTTCTTATGGAGGACATGGAGCTTCTGAAAAAGGCTGGATTTCGTACAACAGAGTGCTTCTGGAAAGAATACCGGGAAGCAGTGTATGGTGGTATAAAATGATTCGCCTGAACACTGTCAACCTGGTTTTTGGTAGTAAGGTTATTTTAGATACCGTTTCTCTGCACATTCAGAGAAATGATAGAATTGGTCTCATTGGCCCTAATGGTACAGGGAAATCGACCCTGTTCAAAATTGTTTGTAGATGTATCGAACCTAGTGCAGGCACGATTATTTTTGCAAAAAATACCAGCATTGGCTATCTGCCTCAGGAGGGTTTTGTCTTTAAGAAAAAAACTATTTTTGAAGAAGCGAGTTCCGCCTTTGAAGACATCCTTTCCTTGAAAAATCAGATTAATAAAATTCATACTCAATTGGAGGATTCTTCTCTGCAGGATGAAGATCGCCAAGCGCTCCTTGATCACTATGTACACCTGCAACATCAACTCGAGGTTGTCAATGGTGCCAAGGTTAATGCAGAGACAGGCAAGGTCTTAAAAGGTATGGGTTTTAAAGAAGCAGATTTTGAAAGGAGTATCAATACCTTTAGCGGTGGATGGCAGATGCGAGTAGCTCTCTCGAAACTATTACTCCAGGAGCCCAATCTACTCCTCTTAGATGAACCAACAAACCATTTAGATATCGATTCTATCCTTTGGCTGGAAGAATACCTGAAAGAATTTAAAGGAGGATTGATTATCATATCACACGATCGGGCCTTTCTGGACAGGAATGTTAGTAAGATTTGGGAGTTAGAAAAGGGAGATATTTCTGAATACTATGGTAATTATTCCTTTTATGAAGCTGAGAAAGAAAAGCGTAAAGAGTTGCAGATTGCACGATATACCAATCAGCAGAAAAGGATTAAAGAGGTTGAGCGATTTATAGAAAGGTTCAGGGCTAAGAATACTAAGGCTTCTCAGGTGCAAAGCCGGATACATATGCTTGAAAAGATGGAGAGAGAAGAACTGCCCGAAGATACGGTAGAACAAGTAAAATTTAGATTTCGTACATCGAAACAAAGTGGTGTAACAGTACTTGATGTTAAAGATGTCTCACACATATATGACGGACGTTTCATCTTTCAGGATATTTGTTTTTCGATTGAAAGAGGGGAGAAGGTAGCTCTTGTAGGACAAAACGGATCAGGAAAATCTACGCTGTCACGTATCATAGCAGGTATTGAACAGCCATACTCCGGGACTATCAAGATGGGGCATAATGTCCTTTCTGAGTATTTTGCCCAGGAGCATGCGGAAAAATTAAACAACAATAATACCTTATTACAAGAAATCGAATCTGTTGCTCCCTTTTCCATGATTCCTCATGTTCGGCACATATTAGGTGCTTTTCTCTTTTCGGGCGATGATGTTTTCAAGACAGTTAATGTCTTAAGCGGTGGTGAGAAGTCCCGTTTATCCCTTGCCAAGATGCTTCTAAAATCTGCAAATTTTTTAATCCTGGACGAGCCGACCAATCATATTGATATTACTACCAAGAAGATTCTCAAGGATGCATTGTTGGATTATACAGGAAGTGTGTTGATTGTATCCCATGATAGAGACTTTTTGGATGGTTTAGTCTCCAAGGTTTATGAATTGCGAAATGGCAAGATTCATATTCATTTAGGAAGTTTTAAGGATTTTCTTGAAAAGAAGGCGTCTGCATTGCATATGGAAATTGCAGAGACTGAGATGAGGGATACATCCTCTTCAAAATCAGAGGATTGTGGTTCTCAAAAACAACAGTACTTGCAAAAAAAGGAGCAAAATGCCAGAAAACGTAAGCTCACAAAGGAGGTCCAAACCGTTGAAGAACATATTGCTCTTCTTGAGGTGCAAAAAAAGGAATTCGATCATGTTTTTTCAGATGTAACATTATACAATGATAAAGAAAGGTCTGTAGAAATCAATAAACAGTATAAAGTTCTCACGGAGGAATTGAACTCCCTTTATAAGAGATGGGAGATAGCTCATACTGAATTAGAATCTCTCCATAATAAATATATTATATGAATTCAAACCATATGGTTCAAAATCAAAAATGATTGAACCTGCGAACTGCAATCAAAGGCGATTGAAGAAATCCTGTATACCATATGGCTTTATTTAATTTGATTTTATAGAGCGATTTTTATAAGATTTTAAAATATTGTGTTGATTTTTAATTTCTCATAGGGTAATAACTCATACGTTATCTTATGTATCATAACATTACTCCTTCGTCTTCTATGTTTACAAGCTACGTATATAAATACTTTTCTAAGATATTGTTTATTCTCTTGATAGTTTCTGCTTTCTTTTTTTGCCAAATCACATCAGCCGTTACTATGCAGGGAAATATTTATAAAACCTCCAAAAAAAAGTACAGCGCAAAAAAGTGGATTAAAAATGGGCAATCAAAATATAAACAAGCTAAATATGAACTTGCTGTTAAGGCATTCAATAAGTCCGTTGCCTGTTATCCTGATTATTTTGAGGCATGGGATGGCTTAGGAAGTGCATTATATTGTTTAGGCAATTATGATATGGCTATTCAAGCTTATGATAAGGCATTAACTATCAAACCTGACAATTATACAACATGGGTAAATAAAGGGATCGCTTTATATAAAAAAGGCAATCATGAAGAGGCCTTAAAATTATACAACAAGGCTATTGAATCAGATCCTAAACTTTCAAGCGCCTGGTATAATAAGGGTGTCATCTTCATTGCATTAGGTAGGAATACGGAGGCAATGTGGGCGTTTGAGAAGGCCATTGCGATTAGTCCTCAGGATGATCTGGCATGGCATGGGAAGGGTTATCTTTTAATTCTCTTGGAGAGATACGAAGAGGCTCTTCAGCTCTTTACGAAAGCAGCTCAGGGAAATCCAAATAGGGGATGGGCTTGGAATAATATGGGTATTACCCTCGATAAATTACATATGTATGATGAAGCAATCAAGGCATTTGATAAGGCAATCGATATTAATCCGAAAAGTGCAAGGGCATGGCATAATAAGGCTAATACACTGTATAGTCAGGGGAAATATGAAGAATCTATGAGAACTTATAATAAAGCAGTGGCGCTGGACCCGCTTCTCTATGCAAATAGTAAAAATTAGTTATTTTTGGAATAGAATAAAAGGTTAGGAGTATTTTTCAGGTGAAGATTGTAAGAAAAACATTTCAAATAATATCTACGTATACAGTACTCGGTTTTTTAACTACGGTGAGTTTACAGCAAATTAGCATAGCTGCATGGTCATCTTTTGCAAAAGAAAATACTGCTATTTGTATGGCGCCAGGTCAGCAAAGTCTTCCACAGATCGTAAGCGATGGTGCTGGTGGAGCAATTATTACCTGGGAAGATGCCCGAGACGTGCACTTTGATATTTATGCCCAGCGGATCGACGCTCATGGAAATGTTTTATGGAATAAGGATGGTGTTCCTGTTTGTACTGTACCAGAAAACCAAAACCGGCCAAAAATTATTAGTGATGGTGCTGGGGGAGCTATTATTACCTGGCATGATGTGCGAAGTGGCAGCGGCAACTATGATATTTACGCTCAGCGTATTGACGCAGATGGTAAACCCCAATGGGCATCCAATGGTATGCCGATTTGTACCGAAGTAAATGCGCAAAATAGTCCCTGTATTGTAATGGATGGCGCAGGCGGGACTATCATTATCTGGCAGGATTTTCGGACTAACTATGCAGACCTCTATGCTCAGCGTATTCGTAAAGACGGAGAATTATTGTGGAAAGAGAATGGGGTGCTTATCTGCGGATCTTCAGGAGCGCAAAGCGCACCAATAGCGGTGGATGATACTACGGGAGGTGCTATTGTAATATGGCAGGATTTCAGAAGAAGTTATGCAGATATCTATGCACAACGAGTTGATGGAGGTGGTAACATATTATGGGACAGAGGTGGAGTGCCTCTCTGTACTGCATCAGGGCACGAGAGTTTCCAGGTTGTTATCAATAATGGAGCTGAGGGTGCAATTATAGCATGGGTTGACACCCGTAATGGAAATAACGATATCTTTGCACAGCAGATTGACGGAAATGGCGCCGTATACTGGCAAACGAATGGTATTCCCCTGTGTATTGCAAAGGGTAACCAAAATTATCCTGTAATTACTGGTGACGGGGCAGGGGGCGCTATTCTTGCATGGTGGGATATGCGAAGTGGTGTATTCGATATCTATGCGCAACGTATTGAACTTACTGGCAATATCCCTTGGATGGAAAATGGTATTCCCATATGTGTTGAATCCGGTATCCAGAACAATGTGAGTATAACTAGTAACGGTTCTGGTGGCGCAATAGTAACCTGGAATGACAACCGTGCTGATATGTTTGATGTATACGCTCAGCAAATCGATTCAAAAGGGCTTGCACAGTGGAGCGGAAAAGGGGTCCCGTGTAGTACAGCATCCGATACTCAATGTTTTCCCGTCCTTGTTCGTGATGGTGCCGGCGGTGTTATTATTACCTGGCAGGATGGCCGCAATAAGGATAAGAGTTATTGGGATATTTATGCCCAAAAGATCAATAGTCAGGGCTTTTTGGGAGATGAATAAGGGTTAGAATTATAGCCCTTTAGATAATTCATGTGTCTGTTGTCTATATCGGCTAAACATATCTTGAAGTTTTTGAAAAATTTCCTTAATAATCGTAGTATTCTTAAAGTACAAATTCCAGGAAAGTTCTTCACCTTCAAAGGATTCTGTAAATCGGGGAATCATTTCATCTACTACATGGCTTATCTGACTGTGCCTTAATAATAACGTCGGTATACGCTCTTCTGCCTCATGTATTGTCTCTGCCGGAATAATTCCATTCCATTCCTTGGAGAAACCCTCGACAATGTAAAGCTTGCCATGCTTATCAAACAACTGATACCATACATGGGCAAAAGAGATGGAATTTCCTTTATCTACCACCCATCCCCATACAATATCCCCATCTATAGCTAACTCGGAGAGTTTGGAAAAGAACAAAAAAACAGAGTCTTCACAATCACCTCGTTTACTCTGTATTGTTTCGAAAGGGGTTTGCCAATAATCTGTTTTCGGAGGTTCGGCACGGTAATCAATATCAAAGGCAATTTCCCTATAAGCCTCGTAAATTTGCTCGCCGTTATCGAAGGTATCAATACACCAATCTCTATAAAGCAGGTTCTCCGGAATGGCATTTTCCTCTTGCGGGTATGCTATGAAAGACTTTGCTGAGTAGATATCCTCAACGGGCTTATAGCCCTTTCCACTCAGAAATATATCTGCATATGAAACATCCGCAATTGCTTCTATATAATATGTTCCAGATAAAACAATGAGGGTTATAACGATTAAGAAATATTTCATAAATAAATAACATTGTCTACTTGTCTGCTGCTTAAGAGGTAAACGGAACGAGACCTGAGAAATGTTTCCCCATACCATGGGATTCATTATTCATAAATATGCGATGAGAGATGAATTTTTCATAACCATATTGAAAAATTTAGTAATTACAAAATTTTAAAGAACACAACATAATTTTACTTTGCATTCCCTATATTGTCAAACGTGAGCATCAGAATTTCTTAAAGAAGATAGCTAATCTTTCATCCATAGATGGAAGAAAAATGAGAAATATAATCTGTTTACCGCTATGTCATGCTATGGGTAAAGAATCACATCAGAGCGAGATTGCATGGACGAAAGATTTATTCCAAGTATGTCTGCCGTTTGAGTATTTAAGGTTAATGTTAACTTTTCTGGTTGTTGAACGCCCAATGAAGTAGTTTGCGGGCTGTTTAATAATGTTTGAGCTATCTCAGATGCTTGAATACCTGTATGAGTATAATCTGTCGAAACAGATATCAATGCCCCTGCCTTTACAATTGCACTTGATGTGCAGAATGTAGGTAAGTTATATTTCAGTGTCCCTTTGAGGATAGTGTCTAATGAATTTTTGGTAATTACAGTGCCATCGGGGATTATCCATAAAATATCTATTTTACGAATAATAGTGTTTAATACTGATGTTGCTTTATTTTCTGAGTCAACTTCTTTTGTAATGAGATTGAATTCAAACTTTTTTGCGATATGGGTTGCTTCCGAGATTATTTTCCCTGTTTTCGTAGGATCATAAATAACCCCTATATTCTTATGGGCGCCGAAGAACTCTTTGAGAACAGCAAATTGATCTTCTACCGATGCTTCAGAGGATATACCAGTAACATTGACTCCCTGGAGATTAAAGCGTTCGTGATTAATAACCATACAAAATATAATAGGTATGTTCGTAAATTGATCTTTTACGATCGTTGCGGCAAGAATTCCTACTGCTAAGATAAGATCGGGTTTGGATTTCTTACCCTTGATATTTTGGATAATTCTTTTACCCTCCTCTGCATCTCCGTTCAGGTTATACGTTGCCCGTATGGAGATGTTTTTCCCTTTACATCCTTCTTGAAAGCCCTTAACAGCTTCATTGTAAGCTACAATTTGTTGACTTTGAATAATAATAACCGTGTTTTCTTTTGCAATCGATGGGGAGGTATGGAATGAGATTTGGAAAAGAAGGATGATGATATACCAAAATACTATGAGTATTCGAATACTAAGGTATTTGTTATATTTTTGCATCGTTCTTTGGTATTGTTCAATAGGTAATAATTATATTCTGCCGTGCTAAAATTGATAACTCAACTCAACAAAAAATGTCCTTCCCGGCCGGGGTAAATCTTCTGGTATGGAAATAGGTCCTGGATCATTATAATCTTTATCCAGCAAGTTGAATACCGTACCCTGTATCTGCATAGTTTTGAAGAATTTTTTCCCAATGACGGAAAGATTCAGCAATGCATAAGCAGGCAGATCATCTCTGTGGTCGCCATCTTCTCTGGAACGTTTTCCGCTAACGAAGGTGTACAAGTTTGTGTTAATGTAGTTCCAATAATGCACATTTACACCAAAATTACCCTTATGCTGAGCAACAAATGGTAAATCATTTCCATTATCATCTTCTGGATTTTGAAAGGTATAATTCATAAAAATGTAATTATCTTTGTAAATATCCACCTTAGTTTCCATCTCGATACCCTGGATATGTGCATCTCCAAAATTCTCAAATTGTGAAGTCGTTGTGGTGGTACGCAAAGATATAAGATTACTGATGTCATTGTAAAAATAATTGATAGAGCTTGTAACATGTTTATTGAACCTGTAACTTAATCCAATTTCGTAGGTTTTAATAGTTTCCGGGTTTAAATCCTCATTTCCCTGAATAGCAGGTTGATTTGTAGTAAACATCTCTTGAAAACTTGGCGCTCGGAATGCTTTACCGTAAAGGACTTTTAATGATGCATCTTTCATAAATAACCATGTTATTCCAATGCGCGGACTCGTTGCACCTCCAAAATCGTTGTACTGATCATGCCGTACCCCAAGGGTAAGATTTACGGTATCAATAATGTCCCATGTATCCTGCAGATAAACTGACCATATCCTGCGTGTGGTCTCTTTTAAGAAGGGAAATGAATCTGAAAAATCCTGGATAGAAGGCAATGGCTCCAGTGTTAATGGATGAAAGTTACTAAAAAAATGAACATTCGTTTGGTTAATTAAACGATATTCCAGACCCAGAGTAATAATATTGCCATCGAACAACTCATAATCAAATGGAATCTCTGTGCCAACAATCTTTTCAATTACCTTGCCGTTACCGATAAGTCCGTCAGGATAAAGAGTATCGGGCACACCGTCTCCATTCCTATCTAGAGTTCCACCCTCTGGCAATGATTCGATAAAGAGATTATCGTCAAATTGATCGTAATAAACTCTGGGCTTCATGGTAAATTTTTCCTCGAAAGTTTTCCTATACCCTGCTTCGGCAAAGACATAGTTTGTTTCCATATCAGATTCGTCAGTTAAGGCAAATTGAGGACCAATAAAAGGCCCTTTGTTTTTATTTATGTACAATCCCTCAACATAAAAATCTTTGTAAACTGCTTTAAGGTTTAAATCATATTCCCGCCTCCAGTCATCAACCCTTCCCGGTGCCTGTGAGGCTGGCGGGAAATTGAAGGGTGGGGGCATAGGAGAACTGATGTTATCGTTTATTGTTTGACTATCGCTTGTAACAATACCATCAAAACCATTGGTTTCCCTATAACGAACCGATCCGGAGATGCTGACTTTCCCATAGAGTTTTCCAAATACAATATTTCCTTCTTTGGTATCGAAACTTCCGTAACCACTGCTAACTATTACACCATCAACATCTTTTGCATCGAAGGTAATAATATTTATTACTGCCAAAAATGCATTTTCACCATACATGGCAGAACCCGGCCCTCGGATGATTTCTATCCTTTTTATATTTTCCACAGGAAAATCATCAAAGAGGGTAAAAGCTCCACCGGAGAAAGGATTATTCACCAGATGTCCATTGAGCATAACCCTTACTTTCTCTGAGCCTGTAAGACCTCGTACGGCAGGAGACACAGCTCCAAAGGCTTCGTCCTTTAAAAGTTCAAAACCAGGTATTATCCTCAAGATTTCGACGAAGGTACGGAATCCTGAGTTCTTGATCTCTTCGCCAGTAATTACAGTAATAATACTGGGTGCTTTGCTAATTTGGGTTTCATGTCTTGTTGCAATAGTTACTTCTTCATCAAATCCAAACCAGATAGCTTCCGTTTCAAGACCTTCTGCTACGGCAGTATCTATAAAAGAGATGTTTTCGCTGGCGTAAGAATTCGCCTCTGGCATTTGAGATGTTTCAGTATCTTTGGCGAGAGTTATGGAAGAATCTAAGGCAGCAAGGTTTAACAAACTCCAAAGGTTGAAGAAGAAAAACAACAATCCCTTTTTGTTGCTTAACCTCTCAGACAAGGAAAGTCTCCTACTAACCCATAAAATGTTTACTACATGGATTTTTATTAGATTTGCTATTAATTCATAACTGGAGACAATAAATGCATTTCCTAATTACCAAATTTGTTATTCTATGTCAAGTATTCTTTCACATAATGTATGAAAACGGTATTACTTCTTTCCTGTAAAAGTATTATGATGAAAATTAAGATAAACAAAGACTGAATTTATCTTACAGTAAATTTACCTTGCATTTTTATTCATGTTGGGATAATTTAAATAAATCTCATGAAATGTTTATTACCGGGATGGTAAATTACCTATTCAGTTTATAAGATTTAGCATCAGCAAGAGTACTTGGTTGATTACTGAATACCATGTAATTCGTATTCAACCAACCACCAACCTGCCTGTGCTTTGTACCTGTAATGTATTTTATCTTTACAAGCAGATTTCGATACGGAGAAATTTTTCTAATAATCAAAATTGGTCCTTTTTCTTTATGGTTTTTGTCATTGAGAATCTCAAAGAATCCGATGTAGAAACAACTATAGGCCTTTTCCATAGCAGTATAAATGAATTACATGCTGAGAGCCAGGAGGTTGAACGCCTGCACTTTAAGGATAGGTATCCTGTGGAAGAGGTTAAGAAGCGACTCAATAATAAAGACTGTATTTATCTCATTGGCAAAGAAGATGGAAAGATCGTAGGGTTTCTGTTTGCCTGGGTCTCAGAAGGTGTGGGTAATATTCATTGGATGGGCATAGGCCCGGGATATAGAAAGAAGGGATACGGGGATAAAATCTTACAGGAGACCCTGAGGCTCTTTATGGAAAGAGGTTGTTATGAGGCAAAGCTATTTACCTATCCCTCTGAGAAAGCAGCGTATCATCTTTTTCAAAAGCACGGATTTAAAGAGATAGCTTTTATTGATGATCGATTTTTTGGTGTGAATATTATTCTTATGGTGCGGAAGGTTGCCAGGGTACCAGAGGAGCATCGTTCAAAAAAGATTGTACTGGCAGGTGAGGCAGGTCAGGGAATTAAGCTTATGGCTCATGTACTGGCCAGTATTTTAGCGAAATTGGGAAAAGAGGTCTCCCTGAACCTTATCTATGATGCCACGGTACGTGGCGGCAATATTCGGGCAGAGATTGTATATTCAGATGATAAGATCGATGTTCCCTTTTTTGAAGAGGCAGATATTGGGCTTCAGCTTTCAAAAATACTCGATCCTTCAGTTAAGGCAAAACTTGTACTCATCGAATCATCTGCCTGTGATGCGGAATGTAAAAAGTGTGAACTCCGTTGTCCTGCAAGTGATCGTATTCCATTCGAGAGACTTGCCATAGAGCAATTTAACAGCCCTATCTTTGTTAATATGATTGCCCTTGGCAGGGTACTCAGCAAGATTGGTATTAATATTGAGACAGTAAACTTTGCTTCCGAATTTCCATCACAATTTTTCGATGAGAATATAAAGGCAGTACGCTATGGCTATACGTACCAGGATTAGCGCATCCGAAATAATTGAAAAGGTGGCTCAGCTTTGCATAGATGCCAACTTCAATTTAAATGGCGATGTTTCTACTGCCCTGGAAGATTCATATGAGGCGGAAGGATCTCCTGTTGCAAAAGAGATACTTGCAGAGTTATTAGAGAACGCGAGAATTGCCCGTACATGCCAGATGCCAATATGCCAGGATACCGGAGTTGCAGTTGTTTTTGTAGAATTGGGCGAGCATGTAGAGGTTACCGGGGGACGTCTTTATAATGCCATTCATGAAGGTGTCCGTAAAGGATATACGGAAGGTTTCCTGCGAAAATCGATTGTTACAGACCCTCTCAACCGAATCAATACGGGCGATAATACACCGGCTATTATCCATACAGAGCTTATACCTGAAGATTATCTAAAGATTACTCTTATGGCTAAAGGTGGCGGATGTGAGAATATGAGCCGTATTGCTATGCTAACACCATCTGATGGCAAAGAAGGTGTAATCAATTTTGTAGGAGAAACCGTAAAGATAGCACAAGCTAATCCGTGTCCACCTATTATTGTAGGTGTTGGGATTGGTGGTACATTTGATTATGCCGCCCTCTTGGCCAAGAAGGCACTATTGAGAGATCTGGGGACGAAGCATAGTGATCCTGATACTGTTGCGTTGGAACAAGAGATGTTGGGGCGGATAAACAATTTGGGCATTGGTGCACAAGGACTTGGCGGCTGGATTACGGCTATGGCTGTCCATGTGGAGCGCTACCCATGTCATATTGCAAGTTTACCGGTAGCTGTGAATATCGAATGCCATGCTCATCGGGTTAAAACCGTATTATTAGGAAAATAGTATGTCAGAGATACTGTATCTAAAAACATCTATGATAGAGAATGATATTCCCCTTCTCAGGATTGGGGATAAGGTTATGATTAGCGGAGTTATTTATACCGCCAGGGATGCAGCACATAAACGGCTTGTGGAGCTTATTGATCAGGGTAAAGAACTGCCTTTTGATGTGCGGAATCAAATTATCTATTATGTCGGCCCAAGCCCCTCCCGCCCTGGCAATCCTATTGGTTCTTGTGGTCCAACCACGAGCTACCGAATGGACGTATATACACCTCAATTATTGTCAAAAGGTCTCAAGGCAACCATAGGGAAAGGTAATCGCTCTCAGCGTGTTATTGAGGCTATGGTACATTACAAAGCTGTTTATTTTGCTGCTACAGGCGGTGCGGCTGCTTTGCTGGCAAAAGCCATAAAAAAGGCAGATGTTATTGCCTACAAAGACTTGGGTGCTGAAGCTATCATGAGACTTGAAGTTGAGAATTTTCCCGTAGTAGTTGCTAATGACATATATGGGAATGATTTGTACAAAGAAGGGGTTACAAAATATGTTAGGATATAATACGGCTATAGATACCTTAAAGAGAAACACCCCTGGTTGTTGTTCTTTTACTCTGTAGTTACATAGATCATTATGTATAGGGCGAGGCTTTAGCCTTGCTTCCCGCCTGAATGTGCACGTGGGATAACAATCCTTTGGTCTCATTTACTTTATAATTTGTGAAGTTTGTAGTTGCACGAGAGAAAGGCTATGAGGAGATTATTAGCTATGAAAAAAATTTTATATATTGTATTGGATGGACTCGGGGATGGAAAGTATCCTTGTAAAGAGCTTGATAATCGTACACCTTTGGAGGCAGCATCTACCCCTACTATGGATACGCTGGCAAAAGAAGGGCAGACCGGGGTGATGTATACGGTAGGAAAAGGCATCGCACCTGAATCTGACATTGCGGTGATTAGTATCCTGGGATATGATGCCATGAAATATTATACCGGGCGAGGCCCTTTAGAAGCGCTTGCTGCAGGAATAAAAATCAGCGATGGTGATCTTGCCTTTCGGGCAAATTTTGCTACAAGAGGAAGCGGAAGGGCTATAAAGGATCGTCGTGTCGGAAGAAATCTTTCTACAGAAGAGGCAGCGCAACTCTGTAAAGAAATTAACAAAAAAGTAAAATTGACTTCCGCTCCTTCTACCTTTCAATTAAAAAATACCCTTGAATATAGAGCTGTATTAGTCATCCGCGGTGTAAAGAAGAAGCTTTCCGGATATGTTACCAATACGGATCCTGCATATACAAAACATGGTCTCCTGGGAGTTGCAAGAGAAACGGGGAGTTTTGAGAATATTGTTGAGTATTGTACGCCGACAAAAGACTGTCCGGACACCGGGGCTGCATATCGTTCTGCATTACTGGTAAATGAATTTACCCTTAAAAGTTGTGAGGTGTTGGATCAATCCGAAATTAATAAAGAGCGTATAAAAAAGGGGTTTCTTCCCGCAAATCTTGTTCTTCTGAGAGATGCCGGTGATCACCTTCCGAAACTTCCTGCTATGAAGAGTAAATTTAAGAAGAATTTTGGATGTTTTGTAGAGATGCCGACCGAGGAGGGTATTGCGTTATTGACGGGTATGAAGATAGTTCCTCTTCCTCCTCCCACACAAGATCTGGAAAAAGATTATACTTTACGCTCCGAGATGACGATAAAACATATGAAAAAGTACGATGGGCTTTACATTCATATTAAGGGACCAGATGTGCCTGGGCATGATGGTGATGCATTGAAGAAAAAAACGGTGATTGAGACGATTGATCAGTATTACCTTGCACCCTTAATTAATCATATAGACCTTGATAAAACTATTGTTGCAATCACCGCCGACCATTCAACTCCTTGCAAACTAAAATCACACTCAGATGATCCCGTTCCTTTACTTATTTGTGGTGGGGGCATTAAACCAGATAATACAAAATCCTTTTCAGAAAAGGTTTGCAGTACAGGGAAGATTGGGAAAATACTCGGTGTTCAGCTTTTGCCATTGCTGGTCAAATATGCAAATAAGTAATGAAGGAACTTTATTAAAATGGATTGTAATCTCTTTCGGCACGGTATTTTGTATCGCTTTCATTACGATCTTAACAGTTCCGCTCGGTATTTCTGAAAGTTTTGTAAGACGAAAGGTTGCTCAGGCATTGGGAGATAGATTTGAATCTATCCATGAAGTCGGACCGATCTCCTTTCATTGGCCTAATCAAATTACTATCTCATATCTTATTATTCAAAAACAAGAGATAAAAGAAACGTCTCCCATACGATTAGAGGAGATACATGGTAAGGTAAAATTGCTCTCGCTTCTTACAAAAGAACTTTTTCTGAAGAAAATTTCTATACAGCAGATCAACTATGAAAATCAATTCCTGATAGAAGATCTCGTTACAGACAAATTTTCATTCAAAAACAATATTGTCTTTATCCATGCAAGATTGCGTGTGAATGATGGTCCTACTACGATAAAGGGAACAATTGACCTCCATGAAAAAGAACCAGTATTCGATATTTTTATTGATGCGAAGGATGTGTATATTACTCAGGATATACAGGTTGTTCGCCTCCTTCCGTTATTTACTATGAAAGAGGGTGAAATAGGCGGTATTTTGAGTTTGAGCGGTTACCTAAAAGGTAAAGGTCTGAACAAAAAAGTAGTCAATGAAGAATTGGCTGCAGATATACATATTAAAGTAAGGGATGGGTATGTCCGGGGAAATAAACTATTTTCTTCCTTATTAGGGATTGCAGGGATAAAGGATACGTATTCATTTGATTTCGTGGAAGCATCAATACGGATCAAAGATGGTAAAATATATACTCAAAAAATGGAGATGAAAGGCCCATTGATGAGCATGAATGCATCTGGTATGGCTGAGCTTGAAGGTGCGATATCGTATGATATTGCTGTTACCTTTCATAAAGAACATTTGGGTAAGGATATTGAAAAAATTGCAAGTGTGGTTTTAGGACAAAATGCATTGCCGGTAGAAATACGGGGTACAACAAAAGATCCGGAGGTTTCGGTTAAATTACCCAGGAATAATTTAGAGCATCTTCTTCATGATCTGGTGAATGATTTTTTGGCTACTTCAAAGAAGAAACAGAAAAAGGAAAAATAATTCAGGAATGAATTGGATTGATTATACAATCTTTACGCTCGTATTTTTTGCCGCTATCTTTGGGCTTTCCAATGGACCTGTTATCCAATGTATAAGGATTGTGTGTTTGCTAATCTCCTTCTTTACAGCCGTTTTCTTTTATGGTATTTTGAGTAATATCTTAAGAGGTGTTTTTGTTCCACCGACAGCAAATATGTTAAGTTACTTTATCATTTTTGGGACGGCGCTTATTATTACCTACATCATCACCGATATTATAAAGAGAGCCTTAGATGCATGGAGTATGGGAATTGGGCTCCGATTGTTTGGCGGACTATTAGGAATTATCAAAGGAATTATCTTTTGTGGTGTAATTATTTTTGGAGTCTTGTCATTTTGCAGTAAGCCAACGAGTGACACGATTGCTACATCAAAGATTGCAACTCAGATAGGGAAAGGCATGCAGACGACGGTCTCTCTCATTCCTGAGAGTATTCCAAACAAGATAAGGGGTGATGAAGAAGAGGCAAGGGGAAATAAGGCGCCAAAAGAGACGGAATCAACAAACGATGAGGATTTTAAGGTAGCGCAATAAGCAGACTATCATTGTTAGGTTCACGAGACCTTTTCATCTTGGAAGCTTCTTGTTACTCAGATAAATAAAAACTTCCAGAGTATAGTAAACTATCTCTTCAGGTTCATGCAACTATTTATTTTTTATTATCTGAGTATGGTTATGATATAGTATAAACCTCTAGCTTTACCTATCTGATCAGTTTTTTCATTATATCTCCTAATCGATAGTAAAAACCTGCTGTATGTAAACTTGATGGTAATTTGAGCACTTCATAATCGTAATGATGCATAAACTCATGAATCAGGGTATCGAGAAATGTTTTAGGGGCGACGACTGTTTGCCGTATTGCTGTCTTATTATTGATCGTAATATTTCCTGCTTTATAAGTTCCGTACGTCTTCTTCATGAGCTTACCATCTTTCAAAGAGTGATTCTGACGCTTATCGTATACGTTAAGTTGTGGAGGAGGAATTGATAAAGATTGCGATATCTCATTAAGTAATTTTTGACCCAGAACTTGCCGTTCTGCAGCGTCTGCTGAAATTAAGAGTCTTTTTGCATACATCATGGTAGTTTTATTTGGTTTGAATAACGTATCTTTTATGCTATTGGATTTTTTATAAACGGCCTTATTCTTACTTTGCTGCCAAGTCATGTGCATCTCCAAATATTTTATAAATTAAGCACAACAAGAGATATTTTTGAAATGGATATAAGTTAATAAATATCTCATATTACTCTTTTTGACATTGTATCATGATAATTTTTTGTTTGACAATCCATATTTTTAATATATTCTAATTTTTTCGATATTTTTGTGCTTGTATATTTTTAAGGTATTTATTAAGCCGGTCGGGGGTATTAAAAAGGAGCCTTTAACGTATGAGTCCGCTTTCTAAAAATTTTGTGCGTGCAAGCCTGATTTATTTTTTCATCGCGGCTATTCTTGGTATTATTATGGTCTCTATGAGAAGCTATCCAGCACAACTCCTGTTCGTCCATGTACATTTAAACCTTTTAGGGTGGATGTCGATGATGATTTATGGAGTTGGATATCATATCTTGCCTAGATTTTCAGGAACACCGCTTGCCTATCCCAAAATAGGTACTCTTCAATTCTATCTTGCAAATATCGGTCTTGTAGGCTTGGTATGTTTCCGCCCAATACATCCGGTTGCAGAAATCTTCGCTGGTCTGGTAGTGATTTCTGTAGGTTTGTTTATATTCAATATCTGGATGAGTATGATACCACCCAAGCCCGAGCCTGAATAACCACTGTAAATAAAGGAGATTTCGTAGAATGTATACGATAGGAATCGATATTGGTTCGATGTCGACGAACGGGATTTTGTTAAATGAAAAAAAAGAGATTCTTTCTTCTGTAATTATTCCAACTGGTGCCAGCAGTAAAAAAGCAGCAGATAAAACATATCATCAGATACTTACGGAAAATAAATTATCAGAAAAGGATATTGATTATATTATTGCTACAGGATACGGACGTATAAAAGTACCATTTGCTCATGAAGTTGTAACGGAGATTACCTGCCACGCCAAGGGGGCTAATTATTATTTTCCCAAGGCCCGGACTATTATTGACATCGGGGGGCAGGATAGTAAGGTTATTAAGGTTGATGCAAATGGAAACGTCCTTGATTTTGTTATGAATGATAAGTGTGCTGCAGGAACGGGCCGGTTCCTGGAGGTTATGGCCAGGACATTAGAAATAGATCTGGAAGATATGGGCGGGCTTTCACTCAACGGAAAAGAGAATGTTTCTGTTAGCAGTCTCTGTACGGTTTTTGCGGAATCTGAAGTAGTATCTCTTATTGGCGCTGACCATAAAGCAGCAGACATCTGCCGGGGATTACATATTTCTATTGCTAAACGTATCACTGCACAGGTCAAGAGAATTGGCCTGGAAGAAGAAATTGTTATGACGGGTGGAGTTGCAAAAAATATTGGTGTTGTAGCGGAGTTAGAGAGAAATCTTGGTTGTAAGATCAGGATATCGGAAGAACCTCAAATCAATGGGGCGCTTGGGGCTGCATTGATCGCCCTGGAAAAGGCACGATCAAAAGTCAGTACCTCCACATCCGTTTCCGGAAACACCTCAACGGAAATATCCATTGCGGAGTTTTCGGTAGAAGATCATAATTTGCCTAAGATTGGATATTTTTGTTCTTATACCCCGGTAGAACTTATTCGTGCTGCAGGATTTCATCCCGTCAGGATTAAGGGCGCTGAAAAGGAATCGTGTGCTGCTAATGAAGTGCTTTGTGGCAATATTTGCCCCTATATCAAAGCGGTTGTTGATCAAAAAATCAACGGTAATCTGGAAGATTTTAAAGGCATGGTATTCGTTAATTCATGTGATGGAATGCGCAGGCTCTATGATGCATGGATTCGATTGGACGAAGGGAAAAAGACATTTAACTATATCCTGGATATTCCAAAAAATACCGATGATGCCGCAGTTTATTACTATGCAAACCTGCTAAAAAATTTAAAGGAAAAGCTCGAATCGTATTTTACCTTGAAAATTCACCATGATGATATAAATCATAGTATTTCCCTGTATAATGCAGCCCGGGAAAGGGTACGGTTGTTTTTACAAAAGTACTGGAGCGGATACATCGGACAATCTGGATATGAAATATTTTCCTTATTAAAGAAGGGTGTTAACGTCCTTCCAGAGAAATTCAATGTATACCTGAATCATGTTATGAAGCAGAAAGGTGATGTTCGCGATACACGGGATATACCCCGGCTCTTTATCTGGGGTAGTATCATGGAGAACGAAAAAATTATGAAGGTCATTGAAGATGCTGGCGCCAAGGTCGTTGCCGAGGATTTATGTAACGGCAGCAGATACTTTGATGCCCAAATTAGCATGGGCAATGACCCCATTTTCTCTATTGCCAAAAGATACATCACGCGCGCTCCATGTTCCCGTATGGTAAACATCTTCGAGAGAATTAACAATGTATTAGCGATAATGCAGGAAAAATCGATTCATGGGGCAATTTACCATACCCTGAAGTTTTGCGATCATAATCTCTTGGATTATCCGGTGATTAAAAAGACATTCCACGAGAAAAATATTCCGCTCCTTCATCTTAATTGTGATTATACTGCAAGCAGTGAAGGGCAAATCAAGACACGTGTCGAGGCATTTCTCGAACAATTAACCAGCACTCCTAAGTAAAGAGTAAGTGAAACTATGATATCAATTCGTAAATTTAAAGTATTAATAGACCCGTTTCTACGCCGTATTTCTCCCATATTATTTAAAGAACTTTTACGGTTTCTTATGATATATCATTTCTTTTATCGGGGAAATAAGAAGAAGGGGCTAATCTCTCTGAATGTTCAGACCCGTGTCGGCGTGAAGCATCTTTATAACACATTTACCCACCCAAAGCGAACGATCTGGACGACAATGTTTGTCCCTTCAGAAATTCTTTTCGCTATGGGGCTGTATCCATTTTGTCTTGAAATCGGTGCAGCGCTCTTTGCAGGTATTGGACAAAGTTCACGAGGGCTCTTAGAGGCAGAATCATACGGAGTTCCTACTGATATTTGTTCCTTTCACCGGTCTGCAATCGGGCATGTATCCAGAAATCTATTTCCTAAAAACATCCTTCAGGCTGCAACTACAACACTATGCGACAATAATACAAAGACGACAAAGATATGTGAGTCTATGACGGGGAAAGAAACTATTGTCCTTGATGTTCCGTACGAGGCAGATGATTATTCTGTTAACTATCTTGCGAAGCAACTTGAGGATTTCACGAAACGGCTAGAAATCGTAACAGGTCAGAAGATGAGACAAGAGGCATTTGAAAGGGCGATAGAGTACTCAAATCAAACGCGAGAGAAAATGCTTGAAATCAATGAATTGAGAAAGGACCCGCATAGTCCTCTTCCCGGTAGTAATGCCCTGGGTTTTATGTTTCCCGGATACTTATTAATCGGTTCGCCTCTTTCAGTAGAGTTTTTTGCCAGCCTTGCCGCCGAGCTACGTGAAAAGATTGAAGAAAGCAAAAGAAATAACAGAATACCACCAAAAGATATTATAAGAATTCTCTGGCTAGAGCTAAAACCTTATTTTAATGTTGATTTTTTGACAAAATTAGAGAGAGACCAAGGGGTAAGGATCGTCTTTGAAGAAACGAATTACGTTTATTGGGATGCGTTAGACCCTCAAAAACCTTACGAGAGTTTGGCAAAGAAACTCATTACCAGCCATTATAATGGGCCATTGGAACGGCGTATTGAGGTTACCAAGAGGCTTGCCAGGGAATATGAGGTGGATGGTGTGATTGTTTTCTCAACATGGGGTTGTAGAAGAAATAACGCTGCTGTGCCTGCTCTAAAAAGAGAACTGAACAAAATGGGTTATCCACTGCTCAGCCTTGATGGAGATTGTGTGGATGATCATAACTATATGCCAGGACAGTTTTCTACAAGAATAGAAGGTTTTCTGGAAATGTTACGTGGAAGAAAAGCTACTACCACCAGTCCACACTATGAGACCTGTGCTGCTGGTGTGGCTTAAAGCAAATGTAATACGATACAAAAAATTGGTAGACTCTTTCTATTGTTTTGTTTCCTTAACTGACTTGTTTAATTTCAGCCAGTTTTCCAGATATGTATCCTGTCTAATTACTTGAACTCCTTGCATCTGTTTTATCTGGGAGAGTATATACTCGAAATTTTTCAAATTCTTATTTACCTGCTCCTTACGAAACGGACTTCCCTGAGAATTTACGTATAAATGCCATGGGTGGATCGCAAACAGAAAGAGACCTCCTTTTGCTAGCTCTCTTGCCCATAAAACTGCATCGATATATTCATGAGAGCTTCTTTTATCTTCAAAGATAGTCCATAAATAGGATGACATCTTTTTCCCTTTTCTATCAAGAAAAGAAGGAAGGGCTAGTTCTAAAAGATTCGAACCAAATGTATTCAGCGAAAATGGTTTGCCTGCCCATGTAGCACCGAGAGATACTGTTTCAGAGGAATCATACTGGAATCCCGCGTGTTCTAAAGCTTTTATCACCGTATGATTGACCCTTGTATAAGGCGCACGAAATCCCCTGATATTTCGCGCAAATATTTTTTCCAGAATTCCCTTTGCTTCCTTAATTATCTCTTCAACGATACCTTCTTCCATAGGCATTCCGGATATCTTTCCCAGAAAATCCTCATGCTTCAGAGAATGGCAAGCTACTTCGTGTCTTTCAGATAATTTGGGTAAATTTATTCCTTCAGCGCCGAGTATCTGTGCCGTTCGCGCCTCATAAAATAAAGTCGACTCTATGGTATATATATCCAGCAACTCAAATATCTTTTGCAGCCCTTTTTTACATGCATCTGTACTTATCTTACCGTGGCGTACCGGGGAGGAGAGGGCATCATATTGCCCTTTAACAGCAGCATTAGCATCGGGGTCAATATCGAGAGATATTGCAACATACAGGGGTTCGCCAGTATCTGTCATGCTATTTTGGCTTGAGCGTTGGGAAAAGAATGACCTCCCGTATAGATACATTATTTGTTAAGAGCATGATAAGCCTGTCTATACCGATTCCAAGACCGCCGGCCGGAGGCATACCATACTTTAAGGCGGTGAGAAAATCTTCATCTACTTTACCCGTAATATCAGCTTCTGTTCCCAATTGCTCATGGAATCGCTTATCTTGCTCAATAGCATCGTTTAGCTCAGAATATGAATTAGCCACCTCCATTGAAGAGATGTACAACTCAAATCGTTGGGCAAAACGATGATCATATTCACATACCTTTGTTAATGGACAGATTGAGGTTGGATAGTCTAATACAAAAGTTGGATTGATTAAAGCTCGTTCCACTACCTGCTCAAAGATATTGTTAGCCATAGTATCTCTGTCAACTCCTTGAGTCTCAAGTCCCAATTCCTTTGATTTCCTTATTAATCCTGATTCATCCTCAAGACTTACACCACTATATTCTTTCAATAATTCAGAAAAAGTAACGCGGTGCCAGGGTGGTGCCATATCAATCTTTTGTTCCCCAAAAGTGATCTCATATCCACCATACAGTTCCTTTACAAGCGATGTTATAAGGTTTTCTGTAAGCTCCATCATGCCATGATAGTCACTGTATGCCTGATACAACTCCATCATGGTGAATTCGGGATTATGCCGTGTAGAAATACCTTCATTTCTGAAGTTACGATTTATTTCATATACTCGCTCCATCCCGCCCACAAGTAACCTTTTTAGGTAAAGTTCCGGGGCAATCCTGAGATAGAGATCGATATCGAGGGCATTATGGTGCGTAATAAAAGGCCTTGCAACTGCTCCGCCCGGAATAGATTGCATCATAGGCGTCTCTACTTCTACAAAACCACGATCATCTAAGAATCTTCGTATAAATTTCATGATTCTGATACGTTTAAGGAATGTTTCCATTACTTCGGAATTGGTAAATAAATCGACATACCGTTGCCGATGTCTTAATTCAACATCTTTTAGTCCATGCCATTTTTCTGGCGGTGTTAGTAAGGATTTTGACAGGATAGTAACATCATCAGCATATATGGTAATTTCTCCGGTCCTTGTTTTAAAGAGGGTACCTTCCACCCCTACGATATCACCCAGATCCAGCAATTTAAACATTTCAAACTTTTCAGGGCCGACCTTATCGAGTTTTATATAAACCTGTATCTTCCCCGTCCAATCTTTAATATCTAAGAATGCGGTCTTTCCATGCGGACGCATGGTTGAAATACGCCCGGCAGTTTTGACTTGTATATCGTCTCGTTCGGCTACAAAGCTTTCTGTAATTGATTTTATAGATTGTGTATTATCGTAGCGTTTACCATAGGGATCTAGCCCTTTTTCACGCAATTTCTGAAGTTTATCAAAACGTTCTTGTTCGAATTTATCCATATATTCTGTATCCAGGAAAAACATACAACAGATGTGAGGTAAAATAAAAATCCAAAGTTAACTCATTTTATCAGCAATACAAAGACAGTCAAGGAAAATGGACAAGAGTGAATTCCTGTCCAATAATTTGACTTGACAATGTTATTTGTGTAAAGTACTTTGCTCTTATTATGAGAATCATAAAAATGAGGTAATAACGCAGATTTTTGAAAAGATTCAGGAGAAAAGAGAAAAAGTAGCAATAGTACTCCCTGAAAGGGCGATCTATTTGGAGAAATTTTGGAGAATAATAGGGTTGTTGCATATGATTAAACATATTGTGATGTGGAAACTAAAGGATGTTGCTGAAGGGTCTGGTAAGATGGTAAACGCTCGGAAGATGAAAGATCTTCTGGAATCATTGAAGGGAAAAATAGGGGAAGTCAAACACATAGAGGTTGGCATCAATAGTGTTAAGACTGATGCTTCTGCTGATGTTGTATTGTATTCTGAATTTGCCTGTATGAAAGATTTGGACATCTATCAAAACCATCCGGAACATGTAAAAATTGTACAGTTTGTCAGGGAAGTATGTATGGAGCGAAGGGTGGTTGATTATGAAATATAGTCTTGTTCTCCTTTTTGATTATTGCAGTGGATAAAATCAACTTCTCGTTTTAAAAAGTCGATTTTATAGATCTTTACTTTTACAACTTCTCCGATCCGATACATTCGTTTCCGTCGGGTACCGATGAGCGCCATATTCTTTTTATCTATTCGATAGATATCGTCTGCCAGGGTGCGAATGTGAACAAGTCCTTCCAGGAGGTATTTATTGAGTTGAACAAAAAATCCAAATTCCTGAATGCCCGTAATGACACCCTCAAAGGTGTTTCCAACCTGATTTTCAAAGAACCGGAGTAATCGTAATTTAACAATTTCCCTCTCGGCGTCATCCGCCCTCCGTTCAGTCATAGAGCAATGTTTTGCCCATTCAGTTAAATGAGTCAACCATAAGTTCTGTATCACTGCAGACGACAGCTCGCCTGAAAAATATTGATCTAAAATTCTATGAACAATTAAATCTGGATAGCGGCGTATAGGCGAGGTAAAGTGAGTATAGTGATCCAGCGCAAGTGCAAAATGCCTGCCTTCTCCTGCCGCATAAATTGCTTGTTTCATAGATTTCAAAAGTACCAGATTGATCGTATAAGCCTCAGGTTTCCCCCGTATTTTATCTAATAATTTTTGTAATTGCTTACTTTTAAAGGGGTCTATTTTTGTCTGTTCCAATCCACGAATAAAACTTGCAAACTCCCACATATCTTCTTCGTCGGGTTCCGGATGAGTACGGCACAAGAGTGGCATCTTTTTTTCAAACATGAACGTTGCTACCGTCTCGTTTGCCAGGAGCATACATTCTTCTATCAATTTATGAGAGATATCTTTTTCAACCTTTTCTACATCTTTAACATAACCATGATCATCTAATTTGAGTGATACTTCAGGTAGATCTAGCTCTATGGCTCCTCGATTGAGTCTGTTTTCAAAAAGTAATTGAGCGAGGTGTGCCATATTGCGCAGCATGTCTGCAGCATCATCAGCTATGCGTATGGTATTTTCGTTATTAAGAATGGCAGTGGCTTGATTGTATGTTAATCGTTTGGTTACCTTAATGATGGAGTGTTTAATCTCAGCCTTTATAAGATGTCCCCTATGATCGAGTGTTATAAGAACACTTTTCGTGAGTCGGTCCTCTCCTTCTCTCAAACTACAGATATTGTTCGATAGCACTTCAGGAAGCATGGGGATCACCTCTCCTGGTAAATAGACGCTGGTGCCCCGATACCGGGCTTCGTCATCAATAGCTGTATCGGGTTTTACATAATGTGATACATCGGCAATGTGTACACCGAGTAACCAGTTTCCGTGCTTATTTTTTTCGAGCGATACTGCATCATCAAAATCTTTGGCATCTTCAGGATCGATCGTAATCATGAGATTTTTGCGTAAATCGAGCCTATCCCCGGTTTCTTCCTGAGAGACGTAATGAGGAATATGTTTTGTCTCCTGTAGTACCTTTTGGTTGAAGGTATGCGGTAGTTTGAATTGATAGATAATGGAACGGAGGTCAACCCTGGGATCGCCTTCTTTTCCCAGTACTTCAGTTATTTCTCCTTCGGGATTAAGGTGTCTGGACGGCCATTCGGTAATTTGAGCAACTACTTTGTCACCGGGTTCCGCACCCTTTGAAACATCTTCTGCAATATAAATATCTTTAAATAGCCTTGGGTTGTCAGGAGCAACAAACCGCATTCGTTTCGTTTTCTCGAAGGTGCCTACTACCAATTCATTTACACGCTTTAATATGTTAACGATTTGTCCTGATGTGCCTCTTTTTTTTTCAAATTTTTTTTTGGGAATCTGGGCGGTTGCGGGTAATCGTACTACCACGAGATCTCCATGCATAGCAGAACCCATATCTTCCTCATTGACGTAAACATCTTTACCAGTGCCAGCGCCCTTTTTAACCGGAACAACAAAACCAAATCCCCTTGGGTTGCATTCTAATGTGCCCACCATTAAATGTACCTTTTTGGGGTCAGCGTACTGTTTTTGTTTAATCTTTACAACTTCACCGGAAAATTCCAGATCATACAAAAGATTACAAAATGCTTGGTATTCTGTATCATCAATTTTAAAATGTTCTGCCAGCTCAGCGGCAGTCATAGGGCTGTATTTTTTGCTACGGATAAATTGAAGAATAGGGGTAGGATCGATCATCGTATTTTAGATTATTGAATTCTATTTCTGTAAGTTTTCAAGATATCTGGCGTAGACTTCAGTTTTCTGTATCCATATTGCCACAATTTCATCCTTTTTTAAAGATAAATTCTCTGGAAAAGCTACTTTTTGTAAAGCCTGCGTTCAAACATTTTAACGTAATCTGTCCACAGGCTATTGGTGTCTTTATGCTCGACTATTGCCCTTGTTGCAGCTTGTATCTTTGCATCTAGGTTATCCAGGTGGTGGAGTGCAATAGCCTCAGGGATACCGGGTTTCACTGGCGATCCCCATTCATACTCACCGTGATGGCTTAAGACAAGATGAAAAAGGATATTGAGCAGATCGGGTGGAAAGTTTTCTATTTTGAGAGCTTTTTCATAGATTATAACAATGCCTGATGCGAGGTGTCCTGTAAGCTGTCCTTCATCGGTATATTGGAAACTGCGTTCACAGGATAATTCCCGTGTTTTCCCAATATCGTGCAAAATGACCCCGGTAATTAATAAATCCCTTTTTATTTCAGGATAATGGTTTGAGAAGCTGATTGCCAGTTTAGTGACAGAGAGGGTGTGTTCCAATAAGCCGCCTAAAAATGCATGATGGTTTTGCATGGCAGCGGGTACTGTGGAAAATATTTTGCAAAAGGACTCATCTGAAAAAAGGGCATTTAATAGCCTCGAAAGATACGTATCTTGAATCGTTTTGATGACTTGTTTGAGCTCGTTCATCATACCTGGTATATCTTTTTCAGTGCTAGGGATAAACTCCCCCATGGTAACTTGCATTTCGGCAACAGGACAGAGTTCGTTAATTCGGATTTGCAAGGTATTATTAAAGGTCTCTACAACACCTTTTATTTTTATAAATTCATCCTTATGGAAGCTATCACAAAGTTGACGTGCTGCATCCCATTTTCTTGCTTCAATAAAGCCGGACTTGTCCGCCAATTGTAAATTAAGATACGGTTTTTTTTCCCGTGTCTCTCTTACCTCCTTCTTCAATACAAGAAATACCTCTTCTACCGTCTCACCACTCTTTAGGGTTGATATATATTTTCTGGACATCGTACCGTATACTCTATAAATATATTTTTAAGGAAATTTTTCCATATTATTACTGCCGAAAATATTTGTACGGATTTTACGTAAGGAAGGAATCAATGTCAAGGAGTATATATCTCTACTGATCCTGCATTTTTTTGTTGAAATCAAATATTGAACAGATTAATATCTTGTGTTTATTCTGAGCGATGGTAAGATACATCGCGGGAAAAGATTAAAGCAAAGAGGGTTAGGCATGCATCATGATGTGTATGTCTTTGTCAGGATGTGCATCTCTAAATTGATGGATGATGCCTGCGATATTTTAAGGGATATTCATAAGAAACATATACGAGTATAATTCTAACATGACCGATGATCTACTTTTTGAGATTGGTACTGAAGAGATTCCTGCCGGTTATATTATTCCGGCGCTAAATCAGATGGGAGCCTTATTTACAGAACGGGCAAAAAAATATCGTTTAGAAATACGCTCTGTTTATTGTACGGGCACGCCCAGAAGATTGGCCTTGTTTGTAGAGGGTTTACCACAAAAGCAGGAAAGTGTTACAGAAGAAGTTCTGGGGCCCTCCGCAGCAATTGCGTTTGATAAGGCAGGAAATCCTACAAAGGCAGGCATAGGTTTTGCCAAATCACAAGGTATAGATACCCATAACCTTCACATAAAAAAAATCTCCAAAGGTGAGTATTGTTTTGCAACAAAAAAAATAGAAGGCCAGGAGACGTTATACCTCTTACCGGATATTTTGGGTGAAATTATCAATGGTATTTCATTTCCTAAATCCATGAAATGGAAAGGGAATCATCTGTTTTTTGCCCGTCCCATACGTTCGCTTCTTGCGATCTTTGGGGATAAGGTTGTTCCTGTGGAAATCGATGGAATTAAGGCTAATAAATATACCTTTGGGCATCCTTTTTTATCGGGGAAGAAAATTGAAGTGCCAAAAGCGGATGGTAATTTATACAGACAGTTACTGAAGCAGGAAAAGGTTGTTGTTGATGTTACAGAGCGTCGTGAGGCAGTGCAAACAAAAATAACACAGCTTATGTCGCCGTATGATGCAAGTATTGATAATGACGATTTGTTGGATGAGGTAACGAACCTTATAGAATACCCCAATGCCATAGAATGCAGTTTTGATGAAGAATTCCTTGATATTCCAGCCGATGTTATAGAAACAGCGATGGAAGAGCATCAGAGGTATTTTCCCGTAAAAAAAAGAGATGGGAAATTACTCGCAAAATTTATAGCGGTACTCAATCGCAGTGAGAGCAGCGCTCATACTACTATTCGCGGGAATGAACGTGTGTTGAAAGCGCGTCTTTCAGATGCCAGGTTCTTCTGGAAAGAGGATAAAAAAATTCAACTTGAAAAGCGGGTAGAAGATTTAAAAAACCTTTCTTTCCTTGAGAAATTAGGGAGTTACTATGATAGAACAAACAGGATCATGGAACTTTCCAGTTGCATTGCTCATACATTAATTAATGTTAATGTGTTAACGATAGAAGATGCTGCGTTAGTGAAACGGGCTGCGTTCTTGTGTAAGGCAGATCTTTTAACACAAATGGTATCTGAATTCCCATCGCTGCAAGGAATTATGGGGAAGGAGTATGCCGGGTGGGATGGTGAAGAACCTGCTGTTGCTTTAGCAATTGCAGAGCATTATATGCCTCGTTATGCTACAGACAATATCCCTGCATCAAAGATTGGCGCAGTTGTAGGTTTATCTGATAAGTTTGATACCATATCGAGTTGTTTTGCCCTGGGTTTGATTCCAACAGGCTCACAAGATCCTTATTCCTTAAGAAGACATGCCTACGGTATTATCCGTATTTTGGAAGAACATGGGTTTACCTTAGAACTTAAGGATGTCCTTCATCGGTCTTTATCATTACTTCCTTTGTTCACAAAAGCAGATAGCGATTATATACTACACGAGAAATTAGTTCCTGATATAAAGGGATTTTTTAAGGATAGATTATTCCAGATAAACATAGAAAGAGGATATCGTTATGATTTGGTAAATGCTGCCTTGAATGCAGGGATAGAATTTGATGATATTTATAACTTTTTACAAAGGTTAAAGGCTATAGCAAATATATCTCGGGAAAAATGGTGGCCTGAATTAGTTACCGTGGTAGAAAGGACATTCAACATTGGTAAAAAGGCAAATACCACCGGGTCGGTAAATGAGAATTTGTTTCGGGATGCCGAGGAATATACTTTATGGGATATGTATAAAAAAGCTGAAGCAGATATCAGAAAACGGATAGATGAAAAAAAATACGAGGAAGCCTCTGAGACGTATTGTAATATCTTTGCTAAACCTGTTCATGCCTTCTTTGATAAGGTGTTTGTGAATGTTGAAGACGAAAGAGTGCGTAATAACAGACTGCTGCTCCTCAGGGAGATTAACGAGTTATATTCGAAAAAAATAGCTGATCTTTCCCAAATTATCATGCCCAGTTAAATGAAGCTGCTTTTGGCAGCACCTCATAAAAAACAGAGTTGATGTAGGGCAAGGCTTTAGCCTTGCTTCCCCCGCCTGAATACATGCGCGGGGATAGTCTCCTAAAGAATTGAAATGCCTATACATTATGTTAATGAAACATTGTTGAACCCCACATATCCCTTTATCCATACAAAACTAAGCCTGTTTGATACAGTGTATTTATCGCTATTACATTATTTTGTGGATGAGTTTCTCATTGACTGTTTCAGGAACATGGTATATATTCTTAACAGAGATGCTTGATAATAAGTAAAAGTATTGCCTCTTTTATGATTAGCAAATTAACATTTAAGAAAGCGAGGGCGTATACATGAAAAACGTGGAATTTTCTGTCGAGGGAGCTATACTCAATATAAAGATAGACTTATCAAAGGAATTTGGTCCTTCTTCATCAGGAAAAAATATTATTGTTGCATCAACGGAAGGAAACGTCACCATACCGAACCGTGAAGAAAAAATCGGTTTAAACGTCTACCGCAAAAAATAATCTTTACTATATGGAAAAAAAGCAAAGAGACAACTCCAAGGGCTCACAGTGGAGAGTATTCGTAAGCTTGGGGCTTTTTATTATTTTTTTTTATGGACTCATATACGGATGGCAATCCTTCTATCCTCAACAAACCCTCAATCAGCGTATCATAAGCTATAGTCAATTCATTGAACAGCTCGATGCTGATAACATCGATTCTGTTTCCATGAAGAATTTGCACATAAAGGGGGAATTTCGCAAAGAAGTAACCCTTCCGCTCCCGGATGAAAAGGAACCTGTTTCAGTAAAAAATTTTCAAACATTTTTACCTGTTTTTCAAGGAGAGGAGCTTATTGAAAAACTGAAAGAGAAAAATGTGATAATACATGTGGAACCACCCGAAGAACGATCCGTTTTCTGGCAGTTCCTTGTCGGGCTACTTCCGTGGATGTTTATTATCGGTATATGGATGATCATGATGAGACGAGCCCAGCAAATAGAGGGAGGACCTGGAGGACTTTTTTCCTTCGGGCAAAGCAAGGCGATACTCTACGATGTGAAAAAACCGCGCATTACTTTCAAGGATGTAGCTGGTATGGACAATGTAAAACAGGAATTGAAAGAGGCGATAGAATTTCTTAAAGACCCTGGTGTATTTAAGAGAATCGGTGCCAAAGTGCCCAAAGGTATGCTCCTTATCGGTGCTCCGGGAACCGGGAAAACACTTCTTGCGCGTGCAACGGCAGGAGAGGCTGGCGTCCCTTTCTATAGCATTAATGCATCAGAATTTATTGAGATGTTTGTAGGTGTAGGGGCCTCGCGTGTCAGGGATATGTTCCGGAAGGCTAAGGCATCTCACCCCAGCATAATCTTTATTGATGAAATTGATGCTGTTGGGCGCACACGAGGTGCAGGTCTGGGCGGGGGACATGATGAAAGGGAGCAAACGCTTAATCAGCTTTTAGCTGAAATGGATGGATTTCATCCAAACGAAGAAGTTGTTGTAATGGCGGCGACCAACAGGCCTGATGTGCTTGATCCGGCGCTTCTCAGACCAGGAAGGTTTGACAGGCAAGTTGTGCTGGATAAGCCCGGATGGAAAGAACGAAAAGCAATTCTTGAAATACATGTCAGGAATAAAAAATTGAAGGAAGACATCAACCTTGAAAGCATAGCGAAAGGGACCCCTGGCATGACAGGCGCTGACCTCGAAAATCTTGCAAATGAAGCTGCATTAATTGCAATTCGAAAAAAGAAAGATGTCATTGATCAGAGTGACTTCGATGAAGCGCGTGATAAGGTCCTTATGGGAACTATAAGGGAGGAAACTATTAGTGATCTGGAGAAACGGATAACAGCTTATCACGAGTCTGGACATGCCCTTGTTGCCCGCATGCTTCCGGGTACAGATCCTATCCATAAGGTTAGTATTGTACCTCGGGGAATGGCTATGGGGGTTACGCAACTTTTACCAGAAGAGGATAGACATTTTTATCCTAAGAATTACCTTATGAACAAACTTGCCGTAGCCCTTGCTGGTAGAGTTGCTGAGAAGCTTAATTTTAATGATGTTAGCACCGGGGCGCAGAATGACCTCAAGGAGGCAACTACCCTTGCTGAGAAAATGGTTGCACAATGGGGGATGAGTGATAAGGTGGGGCCTCTCAATCTTGGAAGGGGAGAAGAACATCCTTTTTTAGGGAGAGAGCTTGCACAACCGAAACGATACAGCGAGGATATGGCATGGCTTATGGACCAGGAAATACAAAAGTTAATTGTTGATGCTGAAATGAGAGCGGAAGAAATACTGAGGAATAATAAAAGCACCCTGGTTAATTTGGCAGAAACCCTTATAAAAGAGGAGTCTTTAGGCAGAGAAGAAATTGAGCGGATAATAAAGAATTTACCAAAAGGTTAGTATATCAAACCAATTTAATGTAGAGGAATTTCAAAGCGATTCTGTAGTGGCAAGGCGCGCCTTGCCACTACACGTCTTTACGATTGAAAAGTCGCTGAAGGCCTAATTAATCCTTGAATTACAAAACAAATTCACTTCCTCCAAAATAATATCACATTTAAACACCTTACCATCTTTTATTCTTTGCCTCTTAATTCTAATATCAATTTTTCCTCATACAGAATACAGATGATAGGAAGAAGCATGCACAGAAACAGGTGTGCAGGTACTTGTTGCACGAAGCGAAATTAACCTGGAAAGAGAAGAAATTCCAAAGAGCATACGGGAAGCCCTCAAATGTACCGATAGAGAGAAACAACAACAGTATCACACGGGTACGCCACCTATTTCAAACGAAACATCTGTTATAGGTGGTGACGGGCAGCTATATTTCATGGTCATGGGGAAGATATTGAGAGGCGAAGAAGTATATCCTGGAATACTTTAATAAACTCGATAAAGGTTTACATGAATTGCTTCGTGATGCAAGTTTTTAGATTTTTTTCTTTTGATTGTAGTTTTTCTATTCTATGATAGTAACAGTGCCCACTGTAGAACGTTATTCTTTATACACACCTATTCATGAGAGAAGGAGTGAAAATGAATATTCTTGTTTCTGGCTCATTGGCTTATGACAGGATTATGGACTTTCCGGGAAAATTCTCTGACCATATACTTCCCGATAAGGTACACGTATTAAATGTATGTTTTATGATAAATGGTTTAAGTGAAAATTTTGGAGGAACTGCAGGTAATATTGCTTACGCCCTCTCGCTTCTTGATGAAAACCCAACCATAATAGCTACGGCTGGACGTGATTTTGATCCTTATAGAAATTGGTTAACGAAGAATAAGATTTCCACAAACCATATTAAGATCATCGATGAAGAACTAACTGCGGGCGCCTATATAACTACTGATCAATCGGATAATCAGATAACGGCATTTAATCCGGGTGCAATGAAATGGAGCGCCGATTTTCATTTTGATTCTCTTGCATCTGAAAAAGCCCTTGCAATTGTTGCGCCGGGGAATTTGGACGATATGATAAGCCTTTCAACACTCTATAAAAAGAAGAAGGTTAATTATATTTTTGATCCGGGTCAGTCCCTTCCCGCCTGGAAGAAAGAGCTTTTGATTGATATGATACAAGGATCAAAGATATTTATTTGCAACGATTATGAGTTACAGTTAACTCAGGAAAAAACCTCCATGACGCTTAACGACATCCTGGAGAAGACTGAAATATTGATAGTAACAAAAGGTGAGTTTGGTTCTGTGGTAATGCAGAAAGAAAATACGGGAATAAAAAGTTTTGATATTCCGGCAGCGAAAGCGCATGAGATATGCGATCCTACCGGAGCTGGTGATGCTTACCGGGCTGGACTTATTAAGGGGCTTGCAATATCAAAAGATGATATCATTCATGCTGCAAAAATAGGATCCGTTTGTGCTGTTTATGCGGTAGAAGTATATGGCTCCCAAAATTTCCATTTTACCCCCGAATCGTTCAATAAACGCTTCAAGGATGTTTTTGGGGGAGAGGCTTTTTAGGGTATGGTTATTAATCATAACTACATATATTCTTTCTCCGCCGAAATTTAAAAATCCTTTTGATTCATAACAAAATGATCACTATAATCCTTATATGATCGACAAATGTATCAATAGTCCTTTTAGATATGCAGGTGGTAAGTTCTACGCAAGAAAACTAATTTTACAACATATACCGCCACATAAACATTACATAGAACCTTTTGCAGGTGGAGCAAGCATTTTTTTTGCAAAGAAAAAAGTTCTGCATAACCAATTAAATGATTTGGATAAAGAGTTAATTAATGTATATAAGGCAATACGAGATTATCCAGACAAACTCATTCTTTTTTTAACAAAACAACCTCCAGAAGTAAGTCGTATCCCACAAAATCTTATTACGAATATAAATATAGGAGACACTCTTCCGGCAACGAAAGAACTTCATTTTTTCTTTAAAAAAGAATTTAATCCTGTTGATGACATTGAAAGAGCTGGTCGTTGGTTTTATCTAAACAGAACTTCTTACAGTGGTATAATGAATATTCAAAATATGTATTGGGGATACGGAGATAAATATTCAATGCAACCTAAGAATTGGGCAGCCAATATCCATCGTACAAGTTACAAACTTCAAAATGTACAGCTTACTTCTCTAGATTTTGAAAAGATTATTGATAAAGCACCTGATGGAGCTTTTTTATTTATTGACCCACCTTATTTCAATGCAGATCAAGATAAATTCTATAGTTGCATATTCTCGAAGGCAGATCATTTCAGGCTTAAAAAATGTTTGCAGAGAAATACTCATCGCCTATTGATTTTTGTAACTTATGATAATTCACCGGAGATTAAGGAATTATATAGTTGGATGAAAGAAATTCACGATAAAGAATGGAATTATTGCATTCAGCGCACGGATGATCAAAGAACAAAAATTCCTCGTAAAGGCACACGTTATAAAGGTAAAGAGATCTTTATTTTAAATTATTCATCACATGGCCTTGGTTATAAAACTGTATACCAAAAAAAGTTGTTATTTACAAATTAACTTCTTCGTCGCAGATTATTACGTCTCATTTTTACTACTTCTGTCAATCTTTTCTCTATTTCATTTATAGGCCTCCAATGTGGATCGTTTATCAACTTAACATACGGAGTACGGGGAATAAAGCCATTTTCTGCGATATCCTCAGGAATGCAATATAGCCAATCGATTGAACATGCTTTAATTAAGTTTTCATCATTGTCAACACTATATCGTTTATAAAGCATTTCTTTTATTTTTATATCATTAATTATTTCAAAAGTTTCTCCTATTGTATTTCCTTCAAAAATTGCATTAAGTGGATTAGTTAAAACAATATCGAAACAACCGAGAGCGTATCTATCATTACTTGTTCCAGCAAGTTTGATATTACTTCTCGACCTGTGACATTTAACTTTAAAATGTGAACAATCAAGAATTCTTGATCGGCTACCATCACTAATACTTCCTCTTACAGCGCTTTTACTTTCAACTTTTAATATTACTCCACTTCTTCTATGAGTTATGCTTATATCCTCGTCATAAACGCCAGGTTGAGCATTCAAGTTTAATTTTTGTACACTCCATATACTTTTAGGTAAATTTTTATCTAAAAGCAAAAAAGCGTTATATTCCATTGCTTTTCCACGTATCATCGGAGTTACTTTTTGATCTTCCAGTATTGCAAAAAGGAAATTGCGAGGAATATCGAATTTGTTGCAATAATCAGTTATTCTCTTCTTAAGCTCTCGTAGTTCTTCAAGCTCTTGTAGTTCTTTTTCAGTCACATGGAATTCCTTTGGTTAATTGAGCAATATCACATGATAAACACTTAGCAATCGTAGACAGTGTTAAAAAACTTACATTACGCTCACCCCGCTCTATCCCTCCAATATATGAGCGATCAATACCAGTTTTAAAAGCTAAACTTTCTTGTGTAAACCTTTTCAGTTTTCTTAAGTTTCTAATATTTTGTCCCAATTGTATTAAATCGGGGTATTTTTTACGGTTTTTCATGTAGATATGATAATAAATGGGTATTTTAATTCCACAGACTATAATACCCATTTTATTAAAACTTATTGATATAGTTTATTGAATAATACAAAGGTTTTAGAATACGGTAGCCAGAGGATTTGAAATATTTTTGGTATCTTTGAAATTTCTCTGCCAATGTGATTGCTTTTATAATGCTGTAGTGCTATCATCTTCTGAAAGCAAATGATAGGCACTTTGAAAATATTGAAGACTTTTTGCTTTTTCCTGATGAGGGATTCATAAGGAAACAATGATTACAGGTATTTTCAAAATATTTTTTCGGAGACAAGTTGCATGAGTAATCAACCAAACAAAGTTATCTATTCCATGTTCAAGGTAAGCAAATATTATGATAAGAAGCCCGTGTTGAAGGATATTTCCCTTTCGTATTTTTACGGCGCAAAAATTGGTGTGCTGGGTTTAAATGGTTCAGGAAAGAGTTCTCTTTTGCGCATTCTTGCTGGAGTAGATAATGACTTTAACGGACAGGCAACCCTTTCCGCAGGCTACACAGTTGGATTTCTCGAACAAGAACCGTTCCTGGATGGAACAAAAACGGTGCGTGAGATTGTGGAGCAGGGTGTTCAGGAATTGGCAGACCTTCATAATGAGTACAACCAGATTAACGAGCAATTTGCCAGGCCGATGTCAGATGAAGATATGAATAAGCTGATAGAACGGCAGGGGGAAGTGCAGGAAAAAATTGATTCACTGGGAGCGTGGGATTTGGATTCTCGTCTGGAAATGGCTATGGATGCCTTACGTTGCCCTGAAGGGAGCACACCGGTAAAGGTATTATCCGGAGGAGAACGACGCCGTGTTGCACTTTGCCGGTTATTATTACAAAAGCCGGATATTCTGCTTTTAGACGAACCGACGAACCACCTTGATGCCGAATCAGTAGCCTGGTTAGAGCATCATTTGCAAAATTATGAGGGAACCGTAATTGCGGTAACCCATGATCGTTATTTTCTCGATAATGTAGCCGGTTGGATATTAGAGCTGGACCGGGGGTATGGAATTCCATGGAAGGGGAATTATACGTCGTGGCTTGAGCAAAAGCAAAAGAGATTGCAGCAGGAAGAAAAGCAGGAAACAGAACGACAGAAGACTTTACAGCGCGAGCTGGAATGGATCAGGATGACGCCGAAAGGCAGACATGCAAAATCAAAGGCGCGTATTAACTCTTATGAGGTACTTCTTGAACAACAAAATGAAAAACGAATAAAGGAGTTAGAGATCTACATTCCACCCGGCCCAAGATTGGGTAATTTAGTTATTGAGGCAGACCGGATCTCCAAGGCATACGGGGATTGTATTTTGGTGGAGGGGATGACGTTTTCTCTGCCGCGGGGAGGCATTATTGGAGTTATCGGCCCTAATGGTGCCGGGAAAACTACGCTATTCCGAATGATAACTGGTCAGGAGAAACCGGATACCGGCACAATTCGAGTGGGAGAGTCGGTTAAGCTTGCGTACGTTGACCAGAGCCGGGAAACCCTCGATCCGAATAAGACCGTATGGGAGATAATTTCCGGAGGCCGGGATACCATCCGGCTTGGCAGCAGAGAGGTTAATTCCCGTGCTTATGTAGCGCGTTTTAATTTTTTTGGGGCAGACCAGCAAAAACTGGTGGGAGCCCTATCCGGGGGAGAACGGAACAGGGTACACCTTGCCTGCATGTTGAACGATGGCGCCAATGTGCTTCTGTTGGACGAACCCACGAACGATCTTGATATAAACACTATGCGAGCCCTTGAAGACGCCCTGGAAAACTTCTCCGGCTGTGTCGTGGTAATTAGCCATGACCGATGGTTCCTGGATCGAATTGCTACCCACATTCTTGCTTTTGAGGGTGATAGTAAAGTTATCTGGTTTGAAGGAAATTATTCCGAATACGAGGCAGATCGAAAGAAACGTCTCGGCGCTGCAGGCGACCAACCTCATCGCATTAAATATCGACATTTGACAAGGGCTTAATTAATAGAGAATAAAGATTTATTATTTACTATTAGTTAGATTCTGAATTAACTGAAAAGCCTCATCTGCCGTGTTCACTAAATGGTAGATGTGCATATCTTCCGGATTTATAGCATTATTTTTTTTGTATATCTGATTTTCTATCCACTCTAAAAGCGGTGACCAATATTCTCTGTTTATTAAAATAATGGGAATTGGTTTGCTCTTTTTTGTTTGAACCAGGGTAATCAATTCAAAAAATTCATCGAGAGTTCCAAAGCCCCCTGGGAAAAAAATATAGACCTCTGAAGCAAATGACAACATTAATTTACGTATAAAAAAGTGATTAACTGCTATAGATTCTATGACATATGGATTGGTCTTTTGCTCAACAGCTAATTGGATATTAATCCCGACAGATTTGCCGCCTGCATCATATGCGCCTCGATTGGCCGCTTCCATTACACCCGGGCCTCCACCCGTAATTACGGCAAAACCAGCCTTGGCCAATTTATATCCTAATTTTCTTGCCTCTTTATAAATTTCATCTTTAAATCCGCGGCGAGCCGAACCAAATATACTGGCTGACAAAGGATAATTTCTTAGGAATTCATAGCCACTAACAAACTCACCTATAATCTTAAAAATTCGCCAGGATGAGGTTTCCTCAACATGGCCTTCTATAACTTTGTCTATTCGGTGGTCAGGGGTTATTGAAGCTTCTTTTGTCTTTCTTTTTGTTTTTTCCTTTTTTTTTGATGACATAGATTGTTCTTCCTTTATTATTATGTGCCTTACATGAGTTCAAGAAAGTGTAACTGAGAAGGAATATAAAATTACGATATAATGTGTTCTACATAGAGTATCCTCAGTATGAAACCGAACATACCGATTCAACCCCGAAGGGGTGAAATGATTATAGATTCTCCAAAAATTATGAAAATACTGCTTTGTTTAAGGGAAAAATAAACATCAGGAAGGGAGCCGTTAATGAGAAGGGTAGTAAATATCGAAGGGAAAATCAAGGTAAAAAAGAGAAGTTCGTTTTGTATTTTCATACGCAATTTCCTAATCGGACAACACTAACCTTATTTACCTTTTTTCCATGAAAAGCGCATCAAAAAGTGTGACATGACACACTTAGGGTATGACATGTCACGCTTAAAGTGTGACATGACACGCTTTTTGACTCATTCGTTTGAATGAATGCGTGGTCATTTATTTTTTTTATAGATATCTATTCCTAACTGTAATCACAACATACTATGAATTTTCTTCATACACTCGCTTTATTTTAATTTCTGGTATCTGTATTGCCCTTAATTTTTTAATTTATGGGAAAATAGAAAGATAATGACACTTACTGACATTATGGGTTTCCCGGTAGTCTATCTCTTTATTGTGGAAGCATCTGAGATAGAACGCCAGCTTTCCTGGGTTCCATTGCTGAATGCCGCACTACTCGTTTTTTTCATACTTTTTCAAAGAAGGAGGTGTAAAAATATGATATGAAATACAATCAAGATTTCTTGTGGTAAAAGGTGCATGAAATGAAAAGTAGTATGTATCGGAGTTATATCTGGAATAATTATAAATGTTAACAATTTTTATAACGGAGAATAATATTATGAGAATTGTTTCGAATTATTGGCGAGGTGCAACTGTTCTATTTGGAATTTTGTTTGCGCTTGTAGTTCTTGCGACTCCAACACTTGTACAAGGCAGAACTATACAACGGCCAATCCAGGATTTTGTAACTCAACAAGGAACCTTTTGCATTGATGATGGCGCGAGCGGATGTTTGCTCTTCGTTCCTCCCGACCCCAACTTCATTGGCTGGTCAAATGATTTTGATAAAGATAACGACGGCGTTCAGGATAAGGCAGCTCTATTCACAGGGATAGATTATGCAGGTTTGGTAGATGCCTATCCTGATGGAAAAGAACCTAAAATAACGGGAACTGTCACCGAGCGCAGATTAAAAGATGGTCGTGCAGAAGTTACTGTGTTACTCCATACAAAAAATGCGAATGTATGGGTAGTCGAATTAGATCTCGCAGGAGATGTTTCTGATCAGATTGCGAATAAAGCTACCCTGTTTGGCCACCGGCCTGTTGATGTACTTAACGGCGAGGGGCAGGCTTTAGCCGATACATTCCTGCATGTTGTCTTCATCAACACTGCACCGGGTGCTCCCCTGCCGGACTTGATCCGGTTCGTAGTCGGAGCTACTGAGCCTGGGCAGGAGTTGAAATTCCTTTCCTTCAGCGCGCATGCACAAGGTCCATTGACCACAGAATTTGGTGTCCCTGAGGGTACCCCGGGCAAATGTACGGTTATACAAACTGGTCTTTTCATGACGCAGGGGCAAGGTCTTATTCCGGATTCCTTTCCCGCAGAGGATATAAATCTTAATGTAATAGGACACTGAATAGTAGCTACTTCAGTCTTGTAGGTTGGAGTTGAGGAACGAAGCCCATCGGTTCCTTAAATGCTATGAGCGGTTGATGTTTGTTTTGCTCATGCTCGACCCCACCGACAAGACTGAAGTGTTTAAGAAACTTGTTTATAGTGAAATAAATCAGGTTTCCGAGATTTGAGTACCAGTTTTAAAAGCCTTGAGATACGAAATGCAATTTGTATGATAATAAGGGAGGTGATGAAATATGAGCAAATGAGATAAAAACGGACCTTTTATAAAATAGAAAGGGGGTGAAAATATGTGCCAAGTTTGCGGATGTACGCCATGTAATAAATGTGGCAAGCCTATTGAGAATGGCGTTTGCAGTGGATGTGGCAAAGAATCTGGTAATTGTACCTGTAAAAGGAAAGAATAACTCTGGCGAAAAAAAGATAGGTCACTATCGATAGTTAAAAAGAATGATAACCAGGGCATATTACTAAGGGGAGTATGTAATAGCTTGCACCGATCAATTGTAAAACAGTAAAATAAATCTGTAATTAAGCTTCTTTCTCAGATGAAACGAGAACTTAGGTATCAAATGTTATAAACTATTATATGCTTCCCTTGGCAATCCTTGTAATAATGGTTCACCAATTATCCATAACGGATAAGCAACCCTTTGGGTGATCCACATTCGTTCGGTCGTGTTAATGAAATGTTAGATCATATTAAAGAAGAAAGGGAAATCTATGAGAGTAGCCGTCTATGATACCTATGTCGTAAAGAAAAACGGGGTGACAATGCATTTTGATATTATCGTTCCAGGGGATCAGCCCCATGAAAAGGTCCTTCAATATGGTCATGAATACCTAAAAAGAGTGGGACAAGAGGGACAACCACTTACAACGAAAGAATGTCGCTTCTGTCATACGGAAGAGGCATCAGAGGATGTTGAAAAGGCCATTAAAGAGAGCGGTTATTACATTTACAAAATGGAAGGATGTAATTGAGAAACACCCCATCCGATTTTAATGAGAGGCTAACATGGAATTCAAGAAGCTGACAGATAGTATTACAATATCCGTTATAGGTCTTGGGACATGGACTATTGGTGGAGGGGATGAGGCAGATACCACGTATGATAAAGAAGATATTTCTGCAATAAAAACTGCAATCAAACTTGGAATAACACATATTGACATCGCTGAATCGTATGCCGAAGGCCATACAGAAGAACTGGTTGGAAGGGCAATCGGTGGTTTTGATAGAAAAAGTCTATTTATCACTTCGAAAGTTTCACCGGAGCATTTAAGCTGCGATGATCTCCTTGCTTCTGCAAAAGGAAGTCTGAGAAGATTAAATACGGATTATATTGATTTATATCTGATTCATGCACCAAATCCGGACATCCCCATACAGGAAACCATGAAGGCAATGGATTCTTTAGTTGAACAGAAACTGATTCGGTGTATGGGGGTAAGCAATTTTTCGGTTGAACAAATAAAAGAAGCTCAGAAATATACCAAGAATAAAATCGTTGCTAATCAAATTGAATACAACCTGCTTGTGAGAGATAAAGGTAGAGTTACGGAAAATATGGAATCTAAAATAATTCCCTATTGCCAGGAAAATAATATTCTCATTATCGCATGGAGACCCCTTGCAAAAGGTGAGCTTGCAAAACCCGGTTTAAGGATTTTAGATGAACTGGTTAAAAAATATAACAGGACGCAGTCTCAAATTGCGATAAATTGGTTAATTTCCAAGAGGGGGATTGTTACCATAACGAAATCAACAAAACTTGAACACCTTAAGGAAAACCTGGGTGCGATCGGCTGGAAATTACAGCAAGAAGATATTGAACGATTAAATAACGAATTTATAACTTCAAGCTAACACTCGGCTTAAAAATTGGCTAAAAAAGCAGAAGGGCACGACATGGATCAAGTATGATGGGTCCTGATTATACTCACTGGCATGGCATGTACGAGGTGGCAAAGCACTATTATTATGCAGGTTTTACCTGCCATAATTAAGGCCGCTGCCCAAAAGAGTGATGAGATAAAGACAAAATACGAACAAAAAATTGAGGAATTGTTGCAACAGGAAGAATATTTGTGGATGAAGGGTCTTCCTGAAGAAGAAATAAAAGTATTAAAGTCTGCATACGAAAATTGTTATAATGAATAAACAGGTTTTAACCGTATGATTCTATAAATATGAGTGCTTTTTATCCCATTACTCTTTGTGGTAATCTATGATTCCGATCAGGCTAGTTTGAGCAAAAGAAGGAGTATTGCCAAATGTTTGGAACAAAGTGGTGGAAGGGAAAGTTATCATTATTGATAATCAATTGAATATTGAAAGTAAAAAGGATTTAAGAAAGGGGGATGATCAGGATGGTAAAACTAGATCCCATTGCAGAATTCAGGGAAGACCACAGAAAGGTAAGGGACGGATTGCTTGAATTAATGGAAGCCTTGCAATCAAAGGATGTCGTCAGGGCAAGGACAATTCTTGGCAAGATAAACGTAGTTGTCGGTCCACATTTTCGATATGAAGAAGAGACCCTTTATCCCGCACTCCGTGTACTGTTGGGTGAATATGTAGACCAGTTACTCAAGGAGCATGATGGTGTAATAGCTACTGCACGTTCTTGTGCCGAGCTGTTAAAGAGGGATCGCCTGACAGATGAAGAGGCAAAGCAGGCCGTTTCGGCGGCAAGAGCACTCCTGATCCATGTCTCAAACTGTGACGGTCTGTCGATACTTTCTGAAAGATTAAATAAAAAAGAAATAGATACTTTAAGCGAGAAACTTACTACCGCGAGAAAGGCGGGTGTACCTTTATTAGATTGGGCTGATACTATAAGAAACAAATAAAATACATGGAAACAGATAAGAAAGGTTTGTCGATAATATTTCATAGCGGTTCTTACGACCGCATGTATCACGGGTTTTCCATTGTCCTTGTAGCCCTGGCATTAGGCAGAGAGGTAAGATGTTTTTTTACCTATTGGGCATTACAATATCTGGTAAAGGGAAAATCCGTGTTCCAACTTAATGAAGAGGGACAGATTCACAGGAAACTATTAGAAGATCATATGAAAAAAGGCCATATTCAGGAAATATCTGAAATTTTAACCCAAGCGAAGGCTATGGGCGCGAAGTTTTATGTCTGCACCAATTCTATGGGCTTGTTAAATATATCCCGGGACGAACTTGTAAATGAGGTTGATAAGAGTATGGGGTTGACCACATTTCTTGCGGAGACTGGCCATGATCAAATTTTATTTATCTAATAAGGAGATCAAGGATGACGAGCAACAACCCAATCCAGATGCTTGAGGGCGAACATCTTATTATTGCCAAAGTGATCAGCGTAGTTCCAGTGCTGGCAGACCGGCTGGAAGCGGGCCAGGTAGTGGACTTGAAAACGCTTCATGGAGTAATTGAATTCCTGCAAACCTTCGCCGATAAATGTCATCACGACAAAGAAGAGGATTTGCTATTCCCAGCTTTGGTTAATAAGGGTATCTCAAAACAA
>NZ_SZPP01000019.1:0-53159 GCF_030263775.1 Candidatus Jettenia sp. AMX1 | reverse complement strand
CTGTATGTACCCCGCACTCGCTACCCCTCCCCCTACCACCACCGATACCCCTATCACCAACGCACCTATCAAACCTCTTCCTTTCATCCGCTACCTCCTAATACAAGTTAAGCTATAGCTACAAAATATAAAATACAACTACTTACTAACATGTGGACAAGTACCAGATTTAGTACAAACTATCTCAAGCGGCACACCACAAGTCTCACAATCGCCAGATTTCTCAATTTGAGGTGCATACCTTCCTTTCATAGTCGTGAAACCTTTACCTGGCTCTGGATCTTCTTTACCACATTTAGAACATTTAAATAAAGCCCTTGACCAAACCTTTTTACTGGTAATATCATCACCGCATTCATCACAAGCACCAGGAGCAGGTAAACACACACCATATTTCTTACAATTGGTATTAACGCAACTGTATGCAATTTTTTGGCATGCCCAACATGTTGGTAGATCAGTATGTGTCTTATCTCCTTCAGCACGGTGCTTTGCAAAATCCCAAATATACCCTATTTCGGAACACTCATTAAACTCCCGAACATCTTTACACGCATCACACCAATATGCTTCTAAGATCTGTCTTTTATCACAGGGTTTATCCCATGCGGCAAAAACAGATTGAGTTATAGAAACAAATATACATAACATACCAGTTGCAAAATAAAGGCCTTTCTTAACCATAATTCATCCCCTTTCATAAATAACACTATCAAAAGATAAATGGACAATCACTTGAAGCGTAGCATAATCTATACCAAACAAAAATATATAAGCTGACACTACATAAACTACCCATTTTGAATATATTAGAGCGATATGTTATCTTATACTATATACTTTCTTACCCTGAGAATATGGCTGTAATCATCCAATATATTAGGGTTGATTTCTCATATTCAGTATCTAATAAAGTTCTTATTTGGAATTCTACAGTCTCAAAGAGCAGTTACCAAAATGGTTGTTATCAACCATTACTAATTTGACAAACCATACTTTTGTAATCTATACCGGAATGTTCCTCTTGTTAACCCTAATAGTTTAGCAGCTTTTGTCTTATTATTTTTACTCTTTTCAAGTGCCTGCGTTACTAATTGTTTTTCTAAAGCATCCAGAGATAAACCATGAGGAGGAATATCAAATTGAACCGTGGTATTATCTGATGTTTGGAACTTATCTTTTGCAGGGAAATATGACCCCCTAATAAGAGATGTTGGTAGATGTTCAGGCATGATTACATTACTTTTACAGAGAATCACCGCTCTTTCAATAGCATTTTGCAATTCCCTAATATTACCTTCCCATTTATGCTGAATAAGGAGTTTTTCTACTTCTTTACTTAGAGAAATTGGCGCTTTCCCCATTTTTATTGAAAAACGTCTCAAAAAGTGTTTGCTTAATGGAATAATATCTTCGGTTCTTTCTCTTAATGGTAATAGGGTAATTGGAAAGACGCTTATTCGATAATATAAATCCTCTCGAAATTTACCGAGCCGCACCAAATCCTCCAAGTTTTTATTGGTAGCGCAAATAATCCGAATATCAACTTTAATTGTTTCGGTGCCGCCAAGACGTTCTAATTCTTTAGACTCAATAATGCGTAATACTTTTGCCTGGATGGCTGCACTCATTTCCGATATTTCGTCCAAAAAGAAAGTGCCACCGGCAGCTAACTCAAAACGCCCCTTTTTAGTCTTTTCAGCGCTGGTGAATGCACCCTTCTCATATCCGAACAATTCACTCTCAAGTAAATTTTCAGGTATCGCAGCGCAATTCAGCGTAATGAGAGGTCCTCCGGCTCTGTTACTATTGTAATGAATTGCACGTGCAATTAACTCTTTTCCTGTGCCACTTTCTCCGGTAATTAATACTGTTGAATCAGTCTTGGATACTTCTCCAACCAGTCTCAAAGCATCAGTAACTGCTGGGGAATTACCAATAATATTTGAGAAATTATATTGAGACTCGAGTGCTTGACGTAAGTTTTTATTCTCAATAGCTAAACTACTCATACGTAAGGCCCTCTTTACCGCGAGCTTAAGTATCTCATTCTCAAAAGGAGTTGTAAGATAATCAAATACTCCTTCTTTCATTACATCAATTACTGATTCTACGGAACCGTATGCGGATAAAACGATGATAGGAAGGTCAGGTGTTTTGCTTTTAATTGCTCTTAAAAACTCAAGCCTTCCCACTTCTTGTACTTTCAGATCTGTAATTAATAGATGAAAACGCTCTTTATCTAAATAAGCCATGGTTGTTACATAATCACTTGAAGTAACAACTTTTACATCTCTCATTTCATCAAAGACCATGGCAAGCACTCTTCTCATACGCTCTTCGTCATCTGCAATTAAAATTCTGTAAGTCATAATTACACCCTTATAAAAGCACTTGACGTACTTTAAAAACTTATTTTAGACTTAACAGCTATAGCTTGCTATTCATACGAACTTTATGGATGTATTACTAAATCTGTAATCATAAAGCCCAAACAAGAAGCGCTGAGAACATAAGGCCTGTCACGATAAGTCCGGTAATCAAAACGGGAACTGCAAAAAGCCTGGTTAGAAAACTTACGAAAAGAGATGACGGAGCAACCTTTAAGTTCTCTAATTGCTGCTGTTTTTCAAGTCTGTTAAACTGGTTTAAACGTTCATGTTTAAATTCTTCTTCAGTTATTTTCCCGGTAAAAATAGATTCATCAACTGGCATTTTTTCAGGAAGCAAGTGAGTATGGAAAAAGTGAATAGTAAAAATAAATCCAGCAGCGAGGATAGCCTCGTATCTATGAATAATCAACGCTATACTGGGAAGGTCTATAATACTTGCAACAGAAACAGGGATAATTTTTGTGAATTGCACCGGGAACCAGAGAATTAACCCAGTAACAGCCATCACAAGCGTACCCCACATAAGCGACAGATATTCAAATTTCTCCCAGTATATCCATCTATCAAAATTCGGGCGCTTGCCAAGTCCGAGAAACCACTTTACATCTCCAATAATATCGAAGATATCTCTTGGCTGTATAAGCAAGGAGTTTGGCCCCCAAAAGAAACCTTTTTTCTTTTGGACAGAAACGTTATAAAAAAGATAGATAAAATGGATAAATGCTGCAAAAAATGTAACCAAAGCACAAATCCTATGGATGAATCCCGCTGTTGGGTATCCACCTAATAGCTCATATAGCCATCTTGCCCAATCATAGCCTCTAAACGCCAGAGGCATTCCTGTCAAAACAAGGCCAAAGAAACTAATAATAATTAAAAAATGGCAAAATCTATGTAAAAGACCAAATCGTAAATAATTAATGTTGCTCTTCATCATGCCCCTTTCTCTTGCATTCGTCCCGAACAGTTGCAAACCAAGTCAGTAAGGAATGGAGTCCGAAAGAAGAAAATGTAAACGCCAATATCCCTACGTACATCACAAACACCACACATAAAATTGTTTGTGGATTCATAAGAACTTTTTTAAAATTTTCCGGATCATTACGTGCGTTCTTTAATGCTACTATCAGTTTCGTATAATAATGTATATTTTTTATTTGAGGGTGCTCCACATGTTTGACAAAACTCGCATTTGCATTCGCATGACATTTTCCACATGTCTCTAAAATTCTATCTTTTCCAACTTTAGATTCCGGATCAGATGAATTTAATATGGTGTGTTTACCATGGCAATCAAAACATACTGGCACATCTGTTGTTGTATGTCCAAGAGCCGTAACTTGGCCATGCGCATTATTCCTATAGCTGTCAAAATATTCTTCATGGCATGAGCCGCATGATTCAATGGTTAATTTTCTATGAAGTGGATCGGTGCCTCTTGGCACATCTCTTGGCGACTTCTCGCCCAATGGTGAATAATGGTAAGATAAACCAGCATGGCAATCCTTACAAGTTGGTACATCTTTATTCTTTTGTTTCATCAATTTTACGTGACTACTTTGCAGGTATTCATCAGCCGGATCGTCATGGCAGAAGGTAATACAATCAACCGGTTTCAGATTTGGTTTGTGCCCTTCGGACAAATCTACCCCATCCAAATCCTGATGACAATCAATACAAAAGAAATCCTCGCCGCCATGTGCAGATGCCTTAAAAGTGGGTTCATCAATCAACATTGGAACCACCTTAATCTCACCCGTAATTGGGTCTATTTTTGCCTTTTCGGCTACTTTTAATTTTTCCGGCTTCGTATGACATTCAATACAAGGGCCATTATCGCCTGCAAAAAGTATTGCAGGCGATAAGGCAAAACAAAATGGGATTGTCATGAGAACCGACAATCTAAACACTCTTAAACTTGAGAAAAATTCTTTCTTCAAGTTTTTTTTTGGATAATAACCCATCTTACGGACTCCTCCCCAAGCTATTAACAGTATTTATCAACTTACGTATCTTATCGATCTAAGATAATTTAAAGTTGAAGATTGATCCATAACCCTCAATCTAAAATTTTAGTCCTTCTTTTTTACTTGTTTTAACGGTGTATTTAAAATCTCATCCTTTGGTAGTATAGCAGCCCATTTCTTTTTATCTTCCGGAGAAAGCTTTTTGATTGCTATATCAATTTCATCCTCGTCACGGTGATCATCTTTCTTAAAATAATCTTTATAATCCATCACCTTATCGGTTTTTGGACATTTATCCTTAGCATCCTTGCTCTCCCAGTGACATTTTAAACACTGCTCTTTCACGGTTGCAGGTCCATTAATCCCGGCAACAATTAAACCAGCATCATATTGTACTTTTCGAGCCATAAAGGGGTCTTTCTTCAATAACTCTTTAAATGCATCTTTACCTTTTCCCAAATAGTTCTCTTTTACTTTTTTATACTCTGAACCGGCGCCATGACAGGCTTCGCATTGAACATTCGGTAAATATTTTTTACCTGCCTCCGCAATCTTCTCTCCAAAGGCAGTTGCATGGCATTTTAAACACTCCGGATTTTCAGCATCGGGGGTTCCCTTTAACCTTTTTTCCCATGTATTTGAATGTAATCTTTCTTTATATTCTTCTCCTTCAAAGCAACCTTTACTCATATGACATTTACAGCCACTATTGCTAACATATTCTGCCCCTACAGATAAAGCAGGTAGTGAAAAAGCTAACGAGCACAAAGAAACTACAACACCCCCAAAAAAAGTTATCCTCTTACTACTTAACATTAAACTCTCCTTTCCCATATCAACGTAATAAATAACAAATACAAAACTTCACCTTCAACTTCTCAACTACAAAGAATCTCGCTCATTTATATTACTGCAACCTATCATATCGCACTATAGATAAATCAAAAACTTATTTGAATATAACGTTTTTATTGTTTAATTTATTGCGGTTAAATTATTAGGATATATTATAATTTCAGAAGAGGCTAAAACATTATCTAAAAGGCGATAAATGTTTATTTGAGATCATTTTAAAATAAGTTTGTATGGGTTAAAAAACCATCTTAACTGTTGATTTCAGAAAATGTATTGTAGCGTAATTGTAAGAAACATAACTTAGCATGCTTTTTTTATAGTGTCAAGCAAAAATTGTTTTAATAAATAGCTGAAGAATTCATCAAAGATTTATTTTTTTCATACTTAAATTACCTGAAAACGCTATATCAGGAGAAAAAAGCAAAGGCGTTGGTAAAGACACAAAATTAGGAAATTTCCAGGATACTTAGGAGGAATACTTTTGGGAATGCTTCATTGAAATGTTTATTCATGAGGAATTGAAATAAAAACTGGAACATTAGCCTTTTGACAGAAAATTCTCTACAAAGTTTGTATTGATATTTCCCGTTGCAAATTGTGGGTGGTTCATTAACTCTAAATTTAATGGAATGGTTGTCTTAATACCTTCAATAACGTATTCACTCAATGCCCTTCTCATACAAGCAATTGCCTCCTCTCTTGTCTTTTGATGGACGATCAACTTTGATATTAAAGAATCATAATACGGAGGGATTTCATACCCGGAGTGTACATGAGAGTCCACCCTTACTCCACGTCCGCCTGGGGGATTATATTTAGTAATTTTACCAGGTTGGGGTCTAAATCCATTGTAAGGATCTTCTGCATAAATGCGGCACTCGATTGAAACCCCCTGGTTCCGGATCTTCCTTTGTTTTATATTAAATCGCTCACCATGGGCAACCCTTATTTGCTGTTTAACCAAATCGATACCGGTAACCATCTCGGTAACAGGGTGTTCTACTTGTAAACGTGTATTCACTTCTATAAAATAAAAATTACCTTCATTATTATCTACTAAAAATTCAACCGTACCTGCATTTTTATAGTGTACGGCTCTTGCTATCTTAATTGCAGCTTTGCATATTTCCTCACGTAAACGTTCAGAAATTGCAGGAGAGGGGGATTCTTCCACAATCTTCTGATGTCTACGTTGTAAGGTACAGTCCCTTTCACCCAGATGAATAATATTACCGTAGTTATCGCCAAATATTTGTACTTCTACATGGCGTGTATTTTCTATGTATTTTTCTATATAAATAGATGGGTCTTTAAAAGCAGCTTCTGCTTCCCGTTGCGCAACTCCTAAAGAATTGACAAGGCTTATATCATTATGCGCAACACGCATTCCACGTCCACCTCCACCAGCAGAGGCTTTAATAATTACAGGATAGCCAATCTTATGCGCAACATCGAGAGCTTGTTGTTGGCTTTTTATAACCGACTCACTCCCCGGAACGACAGGAACTTTATTAGCAATAGCGAGTTTCCTGGCCTCGGTCTTATTCCCGAGCTTCTTTAACATTTCAGATTTAGGACCTATAAATACGATATTAGAAGATTCACATACCTCAGCAAAATGACTCACTTCTGATAAAAAACCATATCCTGGATGAATAGCCTCGATATCAGTTATCTCTGCTGCACTAATTATGCTTGGAATATTCAGATAACTCAAATCTGCTTCGGGAGGACCGACGCACACGGTAATATCCGCTTGTTTCAAGTACATTGCATGTTCATCAGCCTTAGAACATATAGCAACGGTTTCGATACCCATTTCGCGACATGCCCGAATAATTCGCAAGGCAATTTCACCCCGATTTGCAATCATTATTCTAGAAAACATATATCTTCGTATCTTTCATTAATTATCCATTGCAATTTACTATTGTAACAATTATGCCGTTCTTGTTGAGGGTTTAACGCGGAATAGAGGTTGGCCAAATTCCACGGCTTCTCCATCGTTTGCATAAACATCAACAATCTCACCAACTGTTTCTGCTTTTACCTCGTTCATTATTTTCATCGCTTCAATAATACAAACAACGGTTTCTTCGTTTACCGTATCTCCAACATTAATACAAGGATCTGCACCGGGAGAACTCGAGCGGTAAAAAGTTCCTACCATAGGAGAAATAATATCTACAAAATTCTCGCTTTCCTTTGATAATACATACGATGAATGTTCTTGTTCTATTTTTGCAGGGTGTATTGGAGACGCAGTTACTGACGAGATTGCAGGAACATACCCCCCTTCTCTTTTCTTTATCCTTATTTTGGTTACATCTTCTTGTATTTCAATTTCAGACAATTCATTCTCATTCATGATTGAAATTAATTGCTTTACCTTGTCTATAATGCTCATTCTTTATTCCTTTGTGGAGTTTGCTTTTTAATTATGAAACAGGAAAGCCCACAATTAATCTATAAATTATGTAAAAGGGTATAATCCCTTATTATGTATTGGTTGTAAAAATGAAAAGAAAAAAGATTGGAACGTAATGATGGGTTATACTGGTTAGTTTAATACATAAATTTGTGATTTTCGCAATACTATTCTGATGATCCTCATTTCTTGTTTACCGATAAACATCTGTTATTTTTTTAGGTAAATGGCTCAAAATATTACAACTATCTGCAGTTACTAAAACTATATCTTCTATACGAACACCTCCCCACTCCGGGATATAAATACCAGGTTCTACGGTAAACACCATACCCTCCTCTAATATTTCTTTACTTCTTTTATTAATAACAGGGCCTTCATGAACCTCAAGCCCAATGCCATGCCCTAATCCATGACCAAAACACTTCCCAAATCCTTTTTTTTCTATATAGCTCCTCGCTATGCTATCTATATCCTTTGCTATTCTGCCTGGTTTTACCTTATCAATTGCAAAACATTGTGCATCCAGCACAATCTGGTATATCTCCCTTAATTTTTGGGATATTTTATCTGTAAACGTAACCCTTGTCAAGTCTGAATTATAAAACTGAAAACGAGCGCCCCAATCTGTTAAAACACTATCATTATCTTGTATCTGCCTGTCTGTTGTATGAGCATGTGGCTTTGATGCGTGTGAGCCAGCAGCACAAATTATTTCAAAAGAACTTCTCTCACCGCCTTGATTCCTTATTTCAAACTCTAAAACATCTGCTAAATTCTTTTCTGAGAAACCTGCTCTTATTTTCTTTCTGATATTATTATATGCCTTTTCTGCAATATCGATAGCCTGCTGTATCTTTTTAATTTCTTCCCGTGTTTTCCGTTTTCGATATTTTTCAACAATTCCTTGTACCGGCAGAACATGAATCCCTTTTACCGTATCTTTAATCTCATAATATTGATTTACTGTAAGGTGTAAGGATTCAATATATAATTTTTTTATATGAAGCTGCTTTAGCTTACCACAAATTGTACGTATTAAGGAAACTTTTCTTTCAATAATATTAATCCAGGGAATATCTTGCTGAGCCTGTTCAACATACCTAAAATCTGTAAACAAATAATTATTATCCGGTGTAATCAAAAGGATACTTTCGGAACCGGTAAAATTCGTGAGATAATGGATGTTTATTTCATTCGTAATTAAAAAACCATCTACCCCATCCCTTGTTAATTTCCCTTTCAATTCATTCAAATTTTCCATATATGCAGCAATCCCAACAAAGATGAATCAGATGGAGATTATCTTTTTTGTTTTTTTATTCTTTCTATGAGCATCTCTACAAATAGCTTAAATTGTTTATCACTATCAATTTGTTCTTTTACCTTTTTTATAGCAAACATAACCGTAGAATGTTTCTTGCTATTAAAATAATTCCCAATTTGCTGATATGACCAATTCAGGAGTATCTTTATCAAATACATACATACCTGTCGCGGAAAAGAAATAGATTTCATTTTTTTATTCGAATGGAGTTCACTTCGTGATATGTTGAAATAGGTGAGAATTTCTTCCTCTATTTCATTCACTTTAATAACCTTTCCTTCATTATAGAAAAACTCACCTAAAACCTCGTTCGCTAATTGCAGGTCTATTTTTTTCTCATTAAATTTTGCATGTGCAGATAGTGTTGTCAGTGCGCTTTCAACTTCTCTCACATTATCATCAAATTTCTCCGCAATAAATTCCAAAACATCTTCTGAAAAATGTACGTCAAATTTTGCAGCTTTTGACCTTAAGATTAAAAGTCTCATGGCATATTCGGGTTTATCTATTTTTGTGATCATGCCGGACATAAATCGACTTGCAAGGTTCTCTTTCAACTGTGCAATCATTTTCGGGTGGGCATCACTTGCAAATATAATTTTCTTGGATAATTCATATAATGCGTTAAAAGTATGGAGAAACTCCTCTTGCACCCCTTGTTTATTAGAAAGAAAATGAACGTCATCTATGAGGAACATATCAACATTTCTAAATTTTTGCCGAAACGCTTCCATCTTTCCTTTTTGTAACGAATAAATGAATTCATTCGTCCACTTCTCTGCCGTCATATATACAGCATTTATATTTTGTTCCTCTTTTACACGGTTCCAAACCCCTTGGAGTATATGAGTTTTTCCAACGCCAACAGGACCATGGATAAAAAGAGGATTAAAAGCAGGATGTTTATCATTTACCATTTCCAGGGATGCAGTATAAGCAAGCCTGTTATTCGGGCCAACGATAAAATCCTCTAACTTCAGAACCCTATTTACTTGTAAAGGTTTCTTGTTTATTTCCGTTTTCTTATCAGGCAAAGAGATATTTGTTGTGGATAAGCCATTTTCTCTTTCATCGCTTTTTAGGATAGAGAATTTAATATTCAGGTCCTTATTATTTATTAGCTTTCCAATACCTTCTCTCAACACACTTGAAAAATTCTCTTGCAGCCACACTTGAGTAAAGACATTCGGTACTACAATATTTGCATAATCATGGTCTAAAGACTCAAGTCTCGTATTCTTAAACCACAGGTTAAATCGCAATGGTCCTACCTTTTCCCGAATATTTTGAAGAACATCATCCCAGATTTTTATATAAGATTCTACCATTACTACCCCTTCATTGAGTTGATAAGAAATTTGTTCTTGAAATGGATTAAAATTACACTTGAAGAGTGGCGATATTAGCAGAAGGAGTTACACGTGTCAAAAAAAAAAGAAATCCTTATTTGTAAAATGTTTTTGGCACATCATCATAATGTACGTAACACTCGAATGAATAATGTAATTAAAAAGATGAAAAGTCTTCAAGCGAATGATAAATAATTTTCAAAAAAATTTATTTATTAAGTAGTGTTTTTCCCTATAAAAAAGTATAACTTTTGTAATCTTATATTAAATTGAAACTTAGATACATTTAGCCTTGCTACGCCCTCCCTATCCTGCACAAATTCATTTATATAATAGAAATCTTTTCAGCCCAAATTTATTAATAGTAACGAATAGAATTGTGGATAACTTGTTGATTATTAGTTGATTAATGAAAGCAGCTATAAATGTAACATGTTCTATTCATTATATATATAATCATGTTCATTTATTCTTTATTCATTATTTTACAATGTTGATAACATACCTGCTAAATGTATCATCAAATATCTTTGTTTTCATAAAACAGAGGTGATAAAGGAGGAATTTGATTAATTTAAATTCTCGAATAAGTATATTTAATTCAGATAGGTGATAAATGGTGCTGTTATCTGGTACGGAGATGAAGATTTTCCCTCATCTTCTTTCTATAAGGCAAAGAAATAAGGCGATGGGTGTAAAATTAATGAAATTAAATACGTGTGAAGCAACGAAAAGTTTATTCGCTAATTCACAAAAAAATTCTAAAATTGAACTGTTTAACGATGAGTATAGCTTATGTATACGTAAAGCGGTACACATTAACTTACTATACAACAACTATAGCTTCTTGAGAAGGGTTTATTTTTTGATATGTTTTTTCAAATCATTGATATAATCAGGCAGATGTTTGTAAAGGTATTTTTTCTTTCTTGGTTTTTTTTCTGAGAGAGCATAGCTGGCAAGAATCGGCATAGCTATCGTAGCATCGCTATAAACTACCACATGATTTTTCACCTCTTCACTTCGTATTTTACCCCATGAAATAGCCTCTGACGGTGTTGCCCCGGAGAGCCCGCCCCATTGTGGCGCATCCGTAGTAATCTGAATGAAGTAGTCATGCCCTCCTTTATTAATATCCAGTATCTGCGCTAAGGTAGGTTGCGTTTGCATATAGAAATTTTTCGGAGAACCGCCGCCAATACTAATTACCCCGTTTTTTTTACTATTAAAGATAATGGCTGTGGATTGAAGAACATCCAGGTCCGTATCTATAATAATACCTTTCCCCATAAGTTTAAGATAAGATAAATTCATCCCAATTGAAGAATCACCTGGAGAAGAAACGAATATGGGCACATGGTGTTTCGCTGCCTGTGCAACAAAACTCATCTGAGGCGATGGTGTATCAGAAAGAACCGACTTACCGAGGAGGTAATGAAAATCTGCGGTAGAAATAGGCTCGACTACAGAGATTTTGTTTGTCACATCCTGGATATACTTATCTGTCTTAAGAAGAAGCTCATCGGTAATAAAGATATCATAAATACGCTCGATACCTGCTTCGTAAAGTTCAGTATCATTAACCCTAAAATCTCCCTGATGTATCGGCAGATTTAATGCGAAATGAAGATCGTGATAGAGATTCGCCCCCGTGGAAATAATGAAGTCTACAAAACCATTCTCAATAAGGGTTATAAGTATCCCTCCCATGCCTGTTGGTGACATGGCACCGGAGAGAGTTAAACCGACCGTGGCATTCTCATCAATCATATGACAATACAACTTACATGCTTCTGCCAGCCTTCCTGCATTGAATGCCCCTGAACGGCTATATTCATCAACAAGATCCTTAATCCTCATACCCTTCTTTAAAACTTGTGGAAATATCCGAGGCCTACACAGATATTTATGTTGTAGTTGACACGGTTTAGATTGTTTAGATTTTTTAGCCATAGGTATCTTTTCCATTCAAAGTTATTCTTCAGCGCTTATTATCCATCAAATTTTAATTATCGCAGGAAAGAAAAAAAGCAAGGTGAAAGTATATGAAACAATGATACTTCAGTCAATTGAAAAAAGATTTTTCTCGTAATTTTAAAAGATATGGTTATAAAAGCTTATAGAAAATATTTTACCTCACACATAACATCTTCAACGGTTACCGCTTCCAGGCAGGTCTGTAAAAAACAGTTTCTTCTTGTGTCAGGAAAACACGGACTACAATCTGATTTTTTATGAAGAATCTTTACCCATTCTCCCCGTGGCCCCCATACATTGGGGTCAGTAGATCCAAAGATAGCTATTGTATGAACACCAACAGCAGCCGCTAAATGCGTGATGCCTGAATCGTTCCCGATAAAAACATTACACTGTTTTATTATAGCAGCCAAGTTGGGCAAAGGAAGCTGATCGACACGGATAAAATCCTTTACTTTTACTCTTAACTTTTCAACAATTTCACAATCTGCAGGACCTGAAACAACAAGAATCTGTACATTCATTTCCTTTCTCATCCAAAGTATTAATTCGGCAAACCGCTCTAACGGCCAGCATTTTTGCCGGCTCCCACTGCCAGGATGAATGGCAATTAATTTCTTGTTTGAATCATCAATTTTATTCCTTATAAAGTCATTACCAAAAAGTATATCCTTCTCATGTAAAAATATTTTAGGAATTTTACCCGAATCGGGTATCCCTAATACATCCAGAAATTTGATGAAATAATCTGTTATATGGATAGACTCGCCAGAGGGAGGAAAGGGGTCATAATGAACAATAGCTCGCGCGCCAATAGATTCAAGATTTTTCGTTAAAACCTGTTCCTTATCAAAAACAAAAGGAATGATCATATCCATACAGCCAAACCTCTTCATTAGATGCTCAGATAGTTGAGCATTTTTCGTAAAGAGCGTAGCAATATCCGCATGGTCAAATCTACTAACAGTATCCGCATAGAAACGTTCTTTTACAATCTCCAGAAAAGCTGGATAACCCATAATTTCAATATGAGCGCCAGAGAAATAATTACGAATGGCTTCAAGTGCGGGTAAGGAAACAATGAGATCGCCAAGGGCGCTGGGACGAACGATTAGAATATGTCCTTGTAATGATTCTTTTAAATTTGAGCAGAATGCCGGTAAATAAACGCTGGCGGGTTTATAACGAAGATGTGTTTCTTCCACAAAATAATTTTACTCTATTAATCATAAACTTGAGCATAAATTATTCATTGCCTTTTTTCTTTTTAATCATATCAGAAACCTTCTCAAAGAACTTCGGATCTCCGTCAGCTTCAGCCCGCTTTTTTGCTTCTGCCTGAATCTTTTTAACATCAAGAATATCACCCATGCATTCCTCTGCCGATTTACACCATTCAACACAGGTAGGAACTTTATCCTTGAAAATAGTCGTACCGCATTTATGACATTCTGCCTTTTCTTCATCACTCCACATCTCCACAATAACCCCACAGTTATGGCATTTGCGTTCAATTGGTGTGGGTGTTGCATTTCGTATGCTGCCAGGGCATTTTGCCTTACCCATATTACAATCTCCTTAAGTTACTCGTTAAATTATTTCATTCCTTATGAAAAAAGCACTCATAAAATTCTAAGCAAATTTACTTTCCGGGTCAAGCGTTTTCTCAACACGAATTATTGGTTAAAAAAATTGTTTTGAGTAAAACTTTTTTAGGCAGGATAAATAAGATTTGCGTACCCGATTCACACATTCTTGCGCCTTTTTTTAAGCAAATATCCAGCAAAAATAGTTATCCCAAACACAATACATACACCAATAACAGCCGCGTATCGTTCAATATCGAATTTGTTTTTTAGACCTGGCGCTCTATAATCCGGCATAGGCTCATGCGGCTGAGATTTAACATCATTTCTTTTAAGAAAACCTACGGTATTCTCAGAAACTTTCTCAAGTCCATCTGGCATATCAGAGGTAAATGGCACAACAAGAAATACTAATCCTATAATGAAAGATAACCCAAACACTATAAACATTGCCATATTTTTTTTATCTAACAACTTCATAAAATATATAGTCCTTGTTTTTGTATCCAGAAACCCGCCAGGAATATGCATGTAGCCGCCTTTTGTTTGCCATTTTAAAATTATATAACATATTAGCAGGAGCACAATAATTTTTTATTATTTAATAATTAAGAATCCAAATTATAAGAAGATTGTTCAGCAACTATCAGGTAATACTGTAAATAATTTTTCAGGTATTTTTCGATATGCATATGATATAGTATATTTATGAAAACAGAAGTAATACAATTCCTTTCAATTATACCGTTTGGCTTAATCCAAAAAAAGGTTTTAAATTTCCTGCAATTTAGGTTAGCTAACATAGTTGGTTCTCAAGTAAGAATATTTAACGCACAACCCATACCACAATATGCGTTCGACCCAAAAAGGAACCAGTACCATTCTACAAGAATTCTGGAAAGCCTGAAACAAATAAAAGCAAGAGGGGAATTGATTCTTGGTATCGTGGACGTAGACTTATACGCGCCGGAATTAAACTTTGTTTTCGGCGAAGCTAACATATTAGACAGTGTCTGTATCATATCGATAATGAGACTTCGCCAGGAATATTATGGTTTGCCTAAAAATAATAAGCTCTTTCTGGAACGTATCCTAAAAGAAGCAATTCACGAGATTGGTCATACTTACGGCTTAGCTCATTGTGATAACCCAAAGTGCATCATGCATTTCTCAAATTCTCTCAAAGATACCGATACAAAGGAACCTGGCTTCTGCTTCAGATGTAATATGAAAATCAAGTAAAATTATACAATATTCATGTATACTTACCCAACAACGCAGATACAGAGAAAATACTCTGGTTATTTTAAAAACTACAAAAACAAAGAATTCCCTCCAGTTAAAGAAAATAGATTTTGACTCAAAGGTTTTTTCTTGGAATAATTTAAACATATAAAATATAATCAAAAAGAAGTGAATTTTCATACTATAAAAACGATAAAGAGTAAATTTGATGAATGATAACAATAAACAAAAAGAGCAAGAGGAAATAGAAATCCGTAAGGTACTGAATAACTATGCAACTCATAGTCCTTACAGATTAAATCCAGACACGAAAATTGTGGATAGGGTAGTAAAAGGATTAGCAATGCGTAAAATGAAATATGGGTATGCATATTGTCCTTGCCGATTAGTTATGGGAGACGCAGAAAAAGATAAAAAAATCATTTGTCCGTGCGTTTATCATGTTGAAGAAATTGCGCGTGACGAAGAATGTCATTGCAATCTTTTTGTAAGCGCAAGGTATCAAATAAAAGATACTTGATGTATAAAGAAAGAAAAGGCCTTTAATTTGCTGTAATAAACAGAAACCATATTGGAACAAACGATTGTTCACTTTATATTACTCATTTATGTATGCTATCTTCGTTATTTTGTGTTAAATAATACGAAAAGACCCAGACCAGAAAGGAGAATCGTTATGTCTGAAGACGTAGTTGTGCTTACCGATGCAAATTTTGAGGCAGAAGTGTTGAAGTCAAATATCCCTGTATTAGTGGATTTTTGGGCAGCGTGGTGTGGCCCATGCAGACAATTAGCTCCTGTAATAGATGAATTAGCAAAAGAATATAAAGGGAAGGCTAAAGTCGGAAAATTTGATACGGAAGAAAACAATAGCATCCCTGCTAAATTTGGGATCACAGCAATACCTACCATTATCGTGTTTAAAGATGGAAATACGGTGAATAAGATGGTAGGGGTAAAATCGAAGAAAGACTTAAAAGCAGCTCTGGATGCGCAATTAACATAATTGCAATCATTCGCCCTAACAATTACTAAAGTCGCAAAGATAAAAGCAGAGATAAATCGGAATAACCCATCTTACAAAGGATAAGGATAAAGATTATATCCTCTCAATTATAAACACTGTTAGCTGGAGTATTCCTTTACGTTCTCTGCATCTTTGCGATTAACTATGACCCCAAGAGATCCCGAAGCTTAGCTGCTATATCACTACTCTTCATCAATGTCTCGCCAATTAAAACAGCATTAACTCCATTCTTGAATAATTTTATTATTTCAGCGCGCGATGTAATGCCACTCTCGCTCACAACAATCTTTTCGCTGGAAATCATAGATCGTAGTTGAAAGGTAATCTCCAGGTCAGTCGTAAATGTCGCAAGATTTCGGTTATTTATACCAATAATATCAGCATTCGTTTGTAAGACCTTTTTTAATTCTGGTTCTGAATGCACTTCTACCAGGCAATCCATGCTGAGTTCTTTCGCCAGTTCTAAAAAATGCTGAATTTTTTCTCGAGAAAGAAGTGCGGCAATAAGCAGTATGGCATCCGCTCCTGCAGATCGAGCTTCGTAAATTTGGTATGGATCAATAATGAAATCCTTTCTGAGAATTGGTAAATTTGTGGTTTCTTTTACTCCGGTTAAATATGATAAGCTTCCCTGAAAAAACCTTTCATCGGTAAGTACGGAAATAGCTGCAGCGCCATGGACCTCATACATATGAGCAATTTCTATTGGATTAAAATTTTCTCTGATAATACCTAAAGACGGAGAAGCCTTTTTAATTTCCGCGATAATACAAATATTGGCATCAGATTTTAGGGCAGCACCAAATGGTCTTGTCCTTTGCCCTTTTCTACTATTCTCTTTTAAAACTTCGATGGGGATACGCTTTTTGTTTTCAGCGACTTCATATAATTTATATTTGTAAATCTCATCTAAAATTGTCATGATTGTTTTCGCCTCATTAAAAGACTTATAAAACGGTTATTTCTATCAGGAAATGCATCTGTTGCAATAAGCATTTGCAGAGAGGAAACAGATTGAACGAGGCGAAAAGAAACCCATGAGCATAATACTAATCGCATGATAAGATACACCGTATGGTATATAAAAAGTTTGAGAAGGAAGCTGCATGATAAAGTCACAAATAATGCTACTGCTGCATAGAGACAATATTTATACCGGTAACGGATACCGTATCCAAGGCCCATCATGAGTAACCCAATTACAATGGAGCCAAACCCATATCCCCGTAAAGCAAGGCCTTGACTAATAGTCAGTGCCAAAATGCTGAGGATAATGCCCAATATACCCAGGAATATCACCAGATTTGCCACTTTTCCTACACGTTGTGCGTGATTCATAAGATATTTTTCATTTGTTTTAAATTTTACCCAATAGAATAAGAATACCGATAATAATAAAAGCGATAGCTGCTCCCACTTTAATAAAATTAAGAGGCACAAATTTCGTTATAACTGAACCTACAGCAACACCAATAACCGTAACCAGAGCAAACGCAAGCATAGTACCAATAAAAACAAGCACAGGTTTATTTGTCTTACTGGTCATAAGGATAGAAGCAAGCTGTGTCTTATCCCCCAGCTCAGCTAAAAATATGGTAATAAAGGTGCTTGCAATAATCTTCCAATCCATATCAGTATATCTCCTTTATATTATATTGCTTTATTTTTACATTTGAATCTAAAAATTAAAATAAAACTCTTATCAGAATGCTGCTGCTAAAGAATCAACTTCAATGTCGTTAAATTTTCAAAATAAAAAGACCTCCTGCACTTTCTTAAGTGCAGAAGGTCTTCGGTAAAGAATTATTTCATAAGAACGCTTAGTGATGTTCTTCTTCTACGATAAACTCTACAGCATCCTCATAGGACTGCCTTCGGTAACCGAATAATGATACAACGGTTCCCGCAGCAAGTCCCGTAATCCACGCAATAATAAAGGTAATAATCACAGCCTTTATCTGTAACCCGGGAATTACGTTTTTAGCAATGAAGATAGCAGCCAATCCCCCCAACACACCAGGCATACCGTGAAGATTATGAACGCCGCAGGTATCAATACCTTTTATGATCCTTTGCACACGTGGCTGAATAAGCGCAAAACCAATCACACTTAAAATGCCGGCAATAAAACCTAATATCAGAGATGATTTGGGAGTAGTATGAGCACAAGAAGAACCGATAGCCACGCCACCGGCAAGAGCTGCATTAGCCATATCTTCAATAGCGATCTTTTTTCTGATCATTGTGCTTGCAATATAGGTAGATACGGTTGCGCCACACAATGAAAGGATTGTGTTCACTGCAGCAAGAGGCATCTTCGATATTTCGGCAGGCGCAGCACAAAAAGACGGCCAGAATATCCAGAGGACCATACTCCCTAACATCGAAAATTGATTACTGATTTTATCAGATTCAATTTTCTTGTTGAAATCTTCTCTGGTAGTCATCCTTACAATTACACCTAACCCGAAATAAGCACCAAATTGGTGAATAACAATCGAACCGCCCGTATCAATCAACAACCCCTTTGGTATAAGCCCCATACCATTGTCTAACATAATCCATTCATTCAACATATAGGATGGAACAAACATGAATGCCATAATCATATATTGAGACATCTTTAACCTACCCAGGAAAGCGCCAGTGGCAATCAATATACTCGCCGCACAGAACTCAGCAAGGATAAGCCGGTCCATTTTCAATTCAGCTGGTTCTCCAAAAATTCCTTGTGTCTTCAAAAACATATAGTAAGGAATTACGATGCTTACCGCAATGTAAGTGGCTGTAACAGCGCCATAACCATATCTCTTAACAAAAACCATTAAAAAACCGAAACCAACCATTAACATCGCCATAACATGTATAGCTTTACCATATTTTGTTAATTCAAGAAAATCCTCAAGAACTGAAGCCATTCCTTCACCACCTGCACCGATTTTGAAAAAATCAAAATCGGCATCGACGGTAGTATTTAATTGAGCATTAAAACCAACAAGCCCAACCTTGGGGTGCTCTAATTTTGCACCTGATACAACATCCACTGTAGTCCAGGAGTTTCCATCGCCACTAAATGAACCAGTAACATTTTCTCCTGATTTTGTTAATTTCAGGTATAGTGTGGTTAATGTTGTTGGCACAGATTTACTACCGGACATCCTTGATAGTTCTCTGCTCATTTCCACATTGTCAACATCATCCATCTGGCGGGTGAGCATAACATAGTTGTCATCGCTCTCATACATAATCACTCCAGCCTGCTGGAATTTTTGTTTTGGATTATAGGTAACCTTGGTAACGACCTCAAAATCGCCAAGAGGCGCTCCTCTTAGAAGCTTTATTTTATTGTTCACATTAATTTGCCACAGGTTTTCTGACTTGGTAGTAATCCTTAGATACCCGGGATGAACCAATAAATTCCAATCACTTTGATTTTCACGAATTATAAGCCACGAAGGATCCAGCGCCTGACTCTCAAATTCATCCTCATATAACTCGGCTGCACAGCTTGCTTTCTGTATTCCTAACAAAGGGATGCAGAAAAGAATTATACATACAACACTATATAACTTAAAAATAGCTCTTATTGCCATCCGGTTGCCCTCCTTTCCAAATTAATTATAAAATTCCAATACAATGCTTACACACTCTCAAAATAGGTATTTTCAGACTTGAACATAATTTTAATTTAGAGAATTATTAAATCTCTTATTCATGAAAATGGATGATTTCCGCCAGCTAATTGTAACTATTTTTACCCTTGCATACATAACATTTATAGAAATTGCCTTTCTAATTATATATATTCCGCTCATATATAAATAATAATTTAAACTGCAGTTTCAGTCACTTTATCTTGATATTCCCGGAGATATATATATTTCATTTGATAATAAATATCAAGCGAAAACTATTACAATAAAGCTATATTTCCCTTCCCAAGATATAGAATAAAGAATTTAAAGATATTTAGCAGAGCGAAATATATGCCAGAAAGAGCCTGGTTGGGTTGACTATTGTATTAAATCGGTCAAGAATACATTAATGGTAGGTATGGAAGTTATGAGGGCAGTATATCCAAATTTATTGGTAAAAAACTCCCATTTTCATAAATAGGGCTGGGTGGTATTCAGAGTAATATGATACCGCACTATTGACTTTATCCGTATTCATCTGTGGTTAATTTTATGGATAAAACCTGACGGCATAGAGTTTACTTTCCTAGCAATTGTGATTTTTTAAACTCATAATCCTCTTCAGATATGAGACCTTGCTCTTTTAATTCATTTAGCTCCGATAGTTTTTCGTTTTGAATTTCGTCTTGAATAGGAGAAATATCATGAGGAGTATCTTTTTGTGTACTGGTAAGTTCCTTAAGCTTGTATTCGTAGTCGTCTTTTGTTATAAGTCCTTCATGGTAGAGATCATTAAGTTCTTTAACTTTTTCCTCATTGCTAGTATTTTTGGATGGTATTGATATCTTCTTTTCCTCATCTACGCTGACAATTTCTTTTCTTTTATTCTTGTAATCTTCTTCTGTAATGAGTCCTTCTTCATACAATTCTTTAAGCTCTTTGATCTTTTCGTCTCTACTAACACTTTCTTCTGGTTTTGAGATTGTTTTCTCTTCATTTGCAGCAATTTCATTTCTCTTATGCTCGTAATCACCCTCTGTAATCAAACCCTCCTGCATCATCTCATCCAATGTTTGTAATTTATCCTCAGAGGACTCCCCTGGCTCATCTTCTTCATGCATGATTGGTTCGTTCTGCGTTGGCTCATTTTCATTTGATAAATCCGGGTCATTCTTTGTATAGGGATCTTCATCAGAAAAATCATCCTGTGGGATTACCTGATCTTCCGCATTTTCTGAAATAAGCTCATCGTCCTCCAACGGTATTTGATTTCTTGCAGAGCCTTTGAGTTGTGGCAGCTCACCGATATCCTTACCTTTCACAATTGCATCTTTCTTTTCCTCGTATTCCTCCTCAGAAAGAGTCCCCTCTTCTTTCAGTTTAAGTAACTGTGTAAGTTTTTCATGCAAGTCCTTAATATTTACAATGGGTTCTTCTGCAAGTGTGGCGTCTTGTGATCTCTTTTTCTCTTCCGATACAGGGTGTTGTAAAGGAGGAACTGATTTATCACTATCCATGTCCCATTCTTCATGTACTGGTTTATGTAAATTATTTTCTGCCAGATTTTCAGATGTAACTTTAGCTGGTTGAATTTCTTCCTCGTTTGGCTCATTTACAGAAGATATCTTATCTTCTTCAACAACTCTCTCTGGTTTTTTTGCAACGATTCTTTTTTCTGTCTTTGCGCCCCTATCAGCTTTTTTCTTTCTTTTAATCTTTTTCTCATCCCTTCCATCAAATGGGGGAGAAAAAATAGATACAGCTACAAATAATTCATCACCGGTATTAAGAAATTTATGAACAGTTTTACTGGGAATTTGTAAGATAGAGCCTGGTTTTATGAGATATCGGGAACCATCGAGTGTGGCAATACCACTTCCTTTTTTTACATAGATAACCTCATCGTGTCGCTTATGATAATGAGGATACAACTCCCCGTTCTTACGGACTTGAATAAGGTGCATGCTCGAATTTTTATTTTCACCCACACTGGTAATTTTTATCTCTTCGTCTTCTTCGAGCGGATTTTTATCGGCAATCTCTTCTATATTTTTAACAGTGACTGCATAGACTTCAGGAAATTTTGTAGGATGCTTTAAAGATTCTACAAAATTAGCGGGATAATACTTTACCGTTGTACACCCAGTGATAGATAATGCTACGGGAATAAGGGCGGTTAGAAAGAGGGTTTTTTTATCACTCATTATTTATTTAGTCTTATAGTTAGTGACCCTTTTCAAGACCCTTCTTTGAAGGGTCTAAATAAGGAGCATCACTTTATTTGCTGGAGTACTACATACATTAATAGGTTTGTAATTAGGAAGATTTTTAAAATATCAATTTAACACAAACAATTAAAACAAAATGGAGAAACTATTTCAAGTACGTATTTAAAATGCTTCCATCTTTACCGAAATTCCTATGCGAGTATAAATAGAGCTTGAAAGTTCATTGATTTCTTGTATTATTCAATGAAGAGACTCTTACTGCCAGCAATCGACCTACGTGGCAATTTTATTTAGTTATCCGGCTTTTAAACACCCTGATATTGCCTTCCAGGCATCTTATAGATATTCCTAGAATATTTTATAGCAAAATTAGGATAATAATATGGAACAGCATTTAGAAGATTTACAGGAAAGATTTGTTAAAACTGCAAATAAGATTCAGATTGGCAATGAATACTATATCAGAGCGTCTGCCGTTGCAGTAAACCTCGAAAAGTTGGTTTTAAAGAAGAATGAGACATTTCTGGTTTGTGATAATAGAACAGATCTTCCGGGACGTGTCTCAGGGGAGATGGGTTTTTATTTTGAAGGAACTCGCTTTTTAAACGAGCTTGACGTCCGAATAGCCGGAGAATATCCGATTTTACTTAAGTCTTTTGCCAACGAAGACCTCATGGCAGATCTTACCAATTCCGATATCTGCCAGGATGGAGTAGTCCTTATTCCCAGAGACTCTATCATTATAAACCGAAAAGTCTCTGTAGAAAATGCACTCCTTGTGTCAGAGTTTACTCTAAAAAATTTCCATATTGCGCCTATCCGCTTCTCAATAGAGGTATCATTCGGAGGAGACTTTATGGATATCTTTGAGGTTCGTGGAGCAATGCGCCCATCCAGAGGTAAGCTCTTTCCACCAGAATGGCAAGATGGGGAGCTCTTTTTGAGTTACCAGGGTTTGGACAATATCGACCGGACGACTTCTATCACTTTGGACCCAAAGCCTGATGAGATTGAGGGAAGAGAGGTAAGATACTGGATTGAATTGAATCCCAGAGAAGAGAAGAAAATACGTCTTACCGTAAAAGCAAAAGCGGAAGAAGAAAAAAAATCTTTTGTACTGCTCATGCCGTCTTTTAAAAATACAACACACAATAATTTTGATCAATGGGTACAATCTGGCTGCTCCATTACATCGAGCAACGAGCTTTTTAATAAATGGATTAACCGTTCATTGCGGGATATTTATATATTGAATACTCATACACCATGGGGACTCATGCCCTATGCAGGTATTCCATGGTACGTAGCCCCGTTTGGACGGGACAGTTGTATTACTGCTCTGGAACTCCTTCCGTTCAGACCCGAGCTGGCAGAAGGCACCTTAAACTTCCTGGCTCATTATCAGGGAAAAACCTTTAATACCTTTAAAGATGAACAACCGGGAAAAATACTCCATGAACTGCGAAGGGGAGAAATGGCAAATTTACAGGAAATCCCTTTTGTCCCTTATTACGGCACTATTGATGCTTCTCCTTTGTTTCTTATTTTACTCTATCAATATGCCACATGGTCAGGAAATTTATCCAAGGTTAAAAAATGGTGGCCAAAGGCACTAAAGACCTTAGATTGGATAGATCAATATGGAGATATCGACGGAGATGGATATTTAGAATACTATAAAGAATCCCCGAAGGGTTTAATAAACCAGGGGTGGAAGGATTCATGGGACTCTGTCTTTCACAAAAATGGAGGGCTTGCTCAGGCGCCTATAGCCTTAGCGGAGGTGCAGGGTTACACTTACATGGCTAAATTGGGAATGTCTTCTCTTGCTGAACTGTTTTCTGACTTTGACTTAGCAAAAAGACTTCAAAACGAAGCAAAGAAATTGAAAGAAAAATTCCACAATGACTTCTGGATGGAGGAAGAAAAATTTTTTGGCATTGCTACAGATAAAAAGAAAGAACTTTGCCGGATCATTTCTTCAAATCCAGGCCATTGCTTATGGGCCGGCCTTATCGATAGCAAAATAGCGGAACAGGTTGCACAAAGGCTTTTCCGTGACGATATGTTCAGCGGTTGGGGAATCAGAACTGTGGCTGAGAAAGAGGCCCGATTTAATCCTATGAGCTATCATAACGGTTCTGTTTGGCCTCATGATAATGCATTGATTCTTTCCGGCTTAAAGAAATATGGTTTGAACAGCTATGTAGACAAACTCGCAACAGCTTTATCTGATGTTTCTACATTCTTTTCAGATTGCAGACTCCCTGAACTCTTTTGCGGCTTCAGAAGAACATCCACTCACGGCCCTACCCCCTATCCCACATCTTGTTCTCCGCAAGCCTGGTCCACCGGTGTTGTTTTTGAGGTATTAAAGGCTTTTATTGGTCTCGAAGGGGATGCCATAAATAACAGGGTTTATTTTATTCGTCCTCAACTGCCGGAGTGGTTAAACTGGATTGAGATAACTAATCTGAAGATTAGCGGCAAATATCTTGATTTTTATGTAATCCGTGGACCATATACGACTACCATAGAAATCCAGAGGAAAAGTGAAGATCTGGAGGTAGTTATTAAAGGATAACCCTTTATTGCTGTACCTCAAAATCAAATAAAGGATGCTACAAGGCTTTTTGCCGTTCATCATTCGAGTTCAAAACTTTGAGATTAAGATGGGTTTCGCATCGTTCTAACCAATATACATTTCTTTCCTACTCGCCCTATGAGAATGCATTGTCCTCTATTTATACGCTTGTTTTTCAAAAGTAATCCCTTTCTGTATTTCCTGATTATTTTGGCCTTATTCCTGATACCTGCTTTTCCTCCTAAAGAATCACACAGGGTAAATCTTTGAGGTGTCTTCATAGATTTGGCATGATCCTTGCATTCTTACCATATTGCTAACTTACGTAATTTAAGCAGTCAGCAAAGAATGATGATAGACAGTTATTAACTACGTGATATAGCTTTTTGTAAGACATAAGAATGAAATACAGAACATCCCTATGCAAATTTATCTTTCTATAAAAATAGTTTCCAGATTTCAAATTTATTTACAGAAGGATAAAAGGGCTATTTTTAATATTAATTTATATACGGTAAACAATCGATATTCATGTTTATTAAGTAGCTTTTAAGCTAATTGTACTGCGGGGAAACAGACCTTTTACTCTTCCACAAATTCAGGTCGGTATGATAAACCGTTCATTCTTCTAGATTACAAAAGCATATCTCATTCCTTTTTCTCTTGAAAGAATACATAGCGTTAGTAAGAGAAATAATCTTACTATTACTCCGGTTAAGTATACCCACGGAGTATTTTTGCTCTTCAAAATAATCTAAAAACTGAAAGAGTAAGTATAACTAAGAAAGAATTTCCTTGATTCAGCAGGTAATTCGAAAGGAGATCGATTTATGAGAATTGCCCAAGTTGCTCCATTAATAGAGCGGGTCCCACCGGAAATGTACGGTGGAACTGAAAGGGTTGTTTATTATCTTACAGAAGAGTTGGTTAAGAGGGGACATGAGGTAACCCTGTTTGCCAGCGGAGATTCCATTACATCCGCTAAATTGATTCCAATGCATGGGAAGGCTTTACGGTTTGATCCGGATATTGAGAATTGCTATCCTTATCATATGCTCGAATTAGGAATGGTGTATGATAAAGCCAGAGAATTTGATTTGATCCATTCTCACATGGACTTTATGACATTCCCCTTCACTACCCTGGTTTCTACACCTACCATCCATACCCTCCATGGGCGGCTTGATATTCATGATATTCAAAAGATTTACAAACATTACCGGAATTGTAATTTTATTTCTATCAGCAATGCACAGAGGAAATTTATTCCTGATTTGAATTGGATAGACACTATCTATCATGGGTATCCTCTTGAGAAATTCCCTTTCAACCAGAAACCTGAGGATTATTTAGTTTTTGTAGGAAGAATATCTCCGGAGAAAGGCCCTATTGAGGCAATTCAAGTCGCGAAAAGAGTACAGATGAAATTAATTATTGTCGCAAAAGTAGATTCTGTTGACAGAGATTATTACGAAGAAAAGGTTAAACCGCTCATAACTCCTCCGCTTATTGAATATATTGGAGAAAAGACAGAAGAGGAACGCAACGAGGTTATGAAAAAGGCAAAGGCCCTTATCTTTCCCCTTGATTGGCCTGAACCTTTTGGGTTAGTCATTATTGAATCATTAGCATGCGGAACTCCTGTAATTACGAGAAATCGGGGCTCAATTCCAGAGCTTATGATTCATGGGAAAACTGGCTTTATTTGTGAAACCTGGGAAGAAATGGCCGATGCTGTTCAAAATCTCAAGGATATTGACAGGAGGGCATGCAGACGGCATATAGAGGATAATTTCTCTATTTCTCATATGGTAAGCAGGTATGAGAAAGCTTATGAGCAAATAACGAGTAATAATCGGCCCAAAATCTTGCCCTTGCGGCTTGGCCGAGGATCAGTAAAGTCTCAGGTAACCTCATAAAATTTAATTTCACACTTTACTCTTATTTCATCAGGCAACGTGACATGTCACAGTTTCGTGACGGCACACTTTTGTGATATGTCACGATCTTCCCGTTTCTATTTTCAGGTTTCTCCTTTTTTCTCCTGACATACTATTATTTTTTGTTATGAAAAATATAATTAGGATAATTTTTTCTCTCATGGTACATTTTTTGATACACAATCTTAAGATTAAAGTTGAAACGATTCTTACAATTAAAATTATTTACATCCTGGTTTTCATTCAAAATTATTTTATCTGATAGCAATTTTAAGTAGGAGATAAGGCATTATAATAATGGGAAAATACATTGCTTGCCGGGTAATGCAAGTATCGGTTTAGATAGTTCAGATTTTCTCCCTTCTTGTATAGTTAGTTGTCCGCATTATTACAACGCTGTGCTTCCTATCTTTTTGTAAAAGTCTTAAACATCTCCTTTATCAATAGTAAGAAACTTTCTTTCGCATAATGATTACCTGTGGGATTTAAGATACATAGATTGAGAAAGATTCTTGCCGGTTAGAGAAATATATTTCCAGGAGGCTCAATATGAAAACATCCTTCATAGAAACAGAACCTACAATAACATCAGGCGTGACAGACTCTTTTTGGGTTTCAAACACATCTCCCATGGTGTTTTCTCCACTCTCAAGAGATATTACCGTTGATGTTGCTATCATTGGCGGGGGTATTGCAGGAATGTCTGTCGCATATTTTTTATCCCGACAAGGAAAGAAGGTTGCCGTAATTGATGATGGTGTGATTGGCAGCGGTGAATCAGGACGTACTACTGCACATCTTACCTATGCCCTTGATGAACGCTATTATGAGCTTGAAAATCTCCATGGAAGAGATGGAGCGAAGCTTATTGCTGAAAGCCATAATGCCGCAATAGATCATATTGAGTCTATTGTAAGAAAAGAAAATATTTCATGCGATTTTGAAAGGGTAGACGGCTATTTGTTCCGCTCCGGAGAGGATTCTGAGGAAGAACCCTTGAATAAAGAGCTTGATACCTTAAGCCGTATTGGCAGGAAGGAAGTTAGACTTGTAAAGGAATCGCCAGCACCATTTCATACAGGAATATGCCTTCACTTTCCCCTTCAGGGACAATTCCATCCCTTAAAATATCTTTCCGGCCTTGCTCAGGCAATTATACAAAGAGGGGGGAAAATCTTTACCGGGACTCATGCAAAAGATTTCAATGCATCAGGTATAACCACCGATACCAATTATACGATAAACGCACATGATATTGTCGTAACTACTAACACACCGGTGAATGATCGTCTCCAAATGCATACAAAGCAAGCGCCGTATCGGACATATGTAATTGGCGCCAGAATACCGAAAGATTCTGTGACAAAAGCACTTTACTGGGATACCGGCAAAAATATGGGAGGAGTTGCAAACCCTTACCATTATGTGAGGATACAGCCAGTAGATGAAACGAATGATCTCTTGATTGTCGGTGGAGAAGACCATAAGGTAGGACAAGCATACAATAATGCGTACGAGAAAATTGAACAATGGACTAAAGAGCGGTTCCCAATGATAAAGAACATTCCTTACCGGTGGTCCGGACATATCATTGAGCCAATGGACAGTACCGGCTTTATTGGCCGCAATCCTCTGGATAAAACTGTTTACATTGCAACGGGTTTTTCTGGCAATGGTATGACACATGGCACTATCGCCGGCATACTCATTAGTGATCTTATTCTTGAAAAGAAAAATCCATGGGCAGACATCTATGATCCGGCCCGTAAATCATTTTTTGCTGTGAAAGAATACTTTGAAGAAAACCTTAATGTTGTGAAACAATACACGGAATGGTTAAAAAAAGGCGATATATCGTCTACCGATGAACTTGCATCCGGACAGGGTGCGGTAATGCGAAAGAAACTATCTAAAGTAGCTGTTTATCGGGATGAGCAGGGAATAGTACACGAGTTCTCCGCAGTTTGCCCACATCTGGGTTGTATTATACGGTGGAATCCGAAAGAAAAGACGTTTGATTGTCCTTGTCATGGCTCACGATTTACCAATTACGGTAAGGTTATTACCGGTCCTTCAAATCGTGACCTTAATAAACTCGTATAAACGTGCATTGATTGGATATTCTCTCTATGGTTCGTCTTGGTAAATCACTCCCAAAAAAGATTGCTGTTTTTCGCGCGCTTCAGTTAGGAGATTTATTATGCGCTGTACCTGCCTTCCGGGCATTAAGAAGAGCTCTTCCAAATTCAAAAATTACCCTGATTGGTCTTCCATGGGCAAAGTCTTTTGTGGACCGTTTCCCCAATTACTTTGATGATTTTTTAGAGTTTCCCGGTTATCCTGGTTTATCCGAGATCGTTCCTCAAGTAAAAAGGATTCCAGCTTTTTTCATGACCGCGCAGGAAAGGCGCTTCGACTTAGCCATTCAGATGCATGGGAGTGGTATCTTTGCAAATCCGATTACCGTCCTGCTTGGTGCAAACGTAAATGCCGGATTTTTTCTTTACCGGGAGTATTGTCCTGATACAGACCGTTTCATGCCCTATCCTACCGGTGAACATGAAATTTGGCGATATTTGCGATTGATAGAGTTTCTTGGAATTCCACTCCAGGGAGATCATTTGGAATTTCCCTTATTTCAGAAAGACGAAAGAGATTTTTCATCACTGGATGAGACTGCACACTTACAAGCTCATGAGTATATTTGTATCCATCCCGGTGCACGCCTACCTTCAAGACGATGGCTTATTGAGCGGTTTGCCGGAGTAGCAGATGCATTGGCAACAAGCGGATTGAAGATAGTATTAACGGGATCTGCGGATGAAATTCAACTGAACGAGACCGTAGGGGCAAACATGAAAGCGCCTTTTATAAATTTAGCAGGACAGACGAACCTTGGTGCACTCGCAATCCTTTTGAAAAAAGCGCGGTTACTTATTTGCAATGATACCGGAGTTTCTCATATTGCTGCAGCGCTCCGTGTACCAAGTATTGTTATTGTGGCAGGCTCCGATCCTTCACGATGGGCGCCGCTTGATTATCAACGTCATCGAATCGTATATCATCACATTGATTGCAGACCTTGTTTTGTATCAACCTGCCCCGTTGGATATCCATGTGCAAATGGGGTGAGCGCCGAAACGGTTATTTCTCAGGCAAAAAAATTACTTCAGCAGAATCTCCATGTAAAAAAAGAAGGAGTGTTGAATGCGCCCGTTACGGATATTAATTTGGCATGTACACGGTAGTTATCTTTATTATTTAACCCAGGCATTTCATCATACGTTTTATCTTCCTTCAAAACCTGACCGTTCTCAAGGTTATGTCGGGCGCTGGGGGCACATACCCTGGTCAGATAATGTTCATGATATCCCCGTGGAGAATATTCACTCACTCGATCTGGATTGTATTGTTTTCCAATCTCCAGAACACTATTTCCAGGATCAATATGAGATTCTCTCGGAAGAACAGAGGAAGCTTCCACAAATTTATTTGGAACACGATCCACCCCGGGAACACCCCACAGATACCTCACATCCTATCGACAACCCGAATATTCTTTTAGTCCATGTTACTTCTTTTAATAATTTAATGTGGAACAACAACCGAACCCCAACGTGCGTGATCGAGCATGGAGTAATCATTCCGGAGAATATATCCTATAGAGGAGAAATTGAACGCGGTTTGGTCGTGGTTAATCATTTACAAAAACGAGGCCGCCGATTGGGTCACGATATATTTAAGAGTGTTCGGAAAAAGATTCCCTTAGATTTAGTTGGCATGGAAGCAGAGAAAGTGCCTGGCGGATTAGGAGAAGTACGCCATGATTTATTGCCAGCTTTTGAATCCCGTTACCGGTTTTTTTTTCATCCGATTCGTTATACGAGTTTCGGCTTGGCAGTATGTGAGGCCATGATGATTGGTATGCCAATCGTTGGATTAGCTACAACAGAAATGGCTGCCGTTATCAAGAATGATGTTTCTGGTTATATCGATACGAATATTCATACCTTGATTGATCGAATGAAAGAGCTATTACATGATCCTTCAAAAGCACGTCATCTCGGGAAAATGGCCCGTCAATATGCAGAAGAACATTTTAATATCCATCGATTTATTCATGATTGGGATAAGGCTTTTCAACGAGTTACCGGATTTTCTTCCCGGTAATTACTCAATGTTGATTTAATTTTTGGAAATCGGGAAATAGAAATTTTATGATAAATACCGTGAAACGCATTGCTATTATTAGTGAACATGCCTCTCCCATTGCCTTATTCGGCGGTGTGGATAGTGGCGGACAAAATGTTTATGTTGGACAACTCGCAAAAAATCTTGCATTGCTCGGCTATGAAGTTGATGTCTTTACACGTCGCGATAATAATCGCTTTCCCAAAATCTTTCCCTGGATAAAAGGAGTACGGATTATTCACGTCCCGGCCGGCCCTTCCGAGTTCATACCAAAAGAGGATTTATTTCCTTACATGACTCAATTTACTGAGTACACAGCCCGGTTTTTAAAAAATAATAAAAAATATGATATCATTCATGCAAATTTTTGGATGTCTGGTTTTGTAGCTATGAATCTGAAGCGTTCCCTGGGAATTCCTTTTGTCATTACATTCCATGCGCTGGGTCATGTTCGTCGCCTGCATCAGCGCGAAGCAGACAAATTTCCTGAGATTCGCTCTATGATTGAGGATAGTATTATGAAAGAGGCTGATCACATTATTGCTGAATGCCCGCAAGACAAAGAGGATATGATTCATTTTTATACTCATGCAAAACCAGAAAAAATTACCATTATTCCTTGTGGTTTTGACCCTTCTGAACTTTGGCCTATGAAAAAAAATTCCGCGCGTACCGCTCTTTGGTTTAAATCTGATGAAAAATTGATCCTTCATCTCGGCCGTATGGTCCCCCGGAAAGGAGTTGACAACGTTATTTATGGTTTTGCGCTATGTATAAAAAATTATCATATTAATGCCCGGCTTATTATCGGCGGAGGTGAAACTTCAATCCCTGAATTATTTATTCTGTCTCCGGAAATCTCCCGCCTCCAACGTATCGCATCTGAAGAAGGGATTTCAGATAAAATTTATTTTACCGGCCAGTTGAGCCGGAGTGAACTTAAATATTATTACAGCGCTGCAGATATGTTTGTGACAACACCCTGGTATGAGCCATTTGGAATTACACCGATTGAAGCAATGGCATGTGGTACTACGGTTATCGGTTCCAATGTTGGGGGAATTAAATATACGGTGGTAGATGGAGAAACAGGCTTTTTAGTTTCTACTCATTGTCCGAAAGAACTTTCTGAGCGCATGGCCTATTTATACAAACGTCCTGCAGTAAGAAATATATTCCAAAAACAGGCAATCAAACGTGCGAATGATTTTTTTACCTGGGAAAGGGTCGTTGCTGATATTGCAACTCTTTATAAAAAAGTCTTACATACCCGTTCTGTGAGATTGGAAGAAGAAGTTTTTTCCCTGGGAGACCGAAAACTTTTCCTTTGACATACATCCGTATTGATCCATTCAAAAGATATTCACAAAAAGAAAACAGGCTAAAGAACAAAGGTAGTTTTCATGAAAATAAAAAGTAAAGAAGGGTCAGACCCATCGTTAGCCGTAAAAATTAGCGAAAGTCTTCACTATTGCTGGATAGAAGGAATTACTACATCCATCACGATGGGGATTTTAGATTATTATCTCGTTCCGTATGCCCTTTTTTTAGGGGCTACTACCCAGCAGGTAGGTTTTCTTGCTGCAACTCCTCCCCTGTTTTCCTCCATTGCCCTCCTATTTGCAGTAAAGGCTGTTCATCTGGCAGGCAATAGCCGGTTACGATTATTACTTTCCGGAATAGGAATTCAATGTATCATTTTAATGCTCATCTCGACACTCTCTTTGTTTCATCTCGCAGGAAGACCGGTAATTCTTATCTCTTTAATTTCTATTTTTGGGGTATTGGGCACGATCATTGGACCCGCATGGGGAAGCCTTGTAAGCGATTATCTTCCACCAAATCAGCGTGGACTTTATTTTGGAGACAGGTCGCGCGCAATTGGAGTTGCGGGAGTTTTAGGCCTATGCCTGTGGGGCGCTGTGCTTGCCCTCATGAAGAAAATATCTATCTCAACAGGATTTTTTCTTGTTTTCCTGGGGGCAACGCTTTTTCGTTTTGTATCCCTTTACTATATGTCCAAAATGATTGATTTGCCGCTTCATAAATCAACAGAGAGCGATTTCACTTTTACAAAATTTCTTTTCCGTTTCAAAGAAAGTAATTTTGTAAAATTCATCTTTTACGTTGCGAGTATTAGTTTTTCTGTACAACTTGCAACCCCCTATTTTAATATTTACCTGCTCCGGGAACTTCATTTTAATTACCTCACCTACATGATGATACATCTTGGTAGTGTAATAGCCGGTCTTATTGCATTTCCTATTTGGGGAAGGCATGCAGATCTTGTAGGTAATGCGAGAATTTTAAAAATTACCAGTTTTATCATTCCTGTAGTTCCTGTCTTATGGCTTTTTTCTGCAAATCCATTTTATTTAGGTGTTGTTAATGCACTTGCTGGTTTTGTATGGAGTGGCTTTAATTTATGCACAACAAATTTTATCTATGATGCAGTAAGCGCTCAAAAGCGGTTGAGGTGTCTGGGATACTTCAATTTAATTAATGGAGGCGCCATTTTTGCCGGGGCTTCACTGGGTGGTTTCCTGGCTGAACGGGTTTCACCTCTTTGGGGTTCCCGGTTATTAACAATATTTTTGATTTCTGCGATTCTTCGTTTCCTTGCGGATTTTTTTCTCTCAAGGCATTTTACTGAAGTTCGTGCATCTACAAAAAAGGTATCCAGTACCGAACTTTTCTTTAGTGTCGTTGGTGTAAGACCATTGGAAGGAATAAATACCGAATTCGAAATCTTTCCCTCATTCCGGCAACTCGTGAAACTGCGAAAAAAATCAAAAAAAACAAAGAAAACACGGAAAACGATGAAAAAGCAGAAACAATCTCATTGATTGGCACTTAAAAATTGCGGTTGGACACAGATGAACACGGATAAACACGGATTTTTTAGCAGGAGAGAAGCATGATTAATTACCTATTGGATGAGGTAAAATATCTCCATCATTATTTTTATCTGTACTTATCTGTGTCCCATTGAAGAATTTAGATAACATAAATTATGAGACATGCAATAAGCAGGGAAAAGGATTACGGCTATCTTTTGTGCCGTAATCCATTCCCTTTTGAATCAATAAAACTTAATAAACTTTACGGTATGGTATTTGTGCAGGTGTTAACAACTGTCCAGGTATAGGAAGTTCCATTTTTCGTTAGATTACCAATATGCCAGTATCTATTCGTTCCGCAGCTTACGGGCGGACTGTACAACGTTCCAATGGAGGTTGCACCGTTATAGATCTGGGCAGACATTTGCGAGCCAGTCCATGATGGACTAAAGTATGTCGAATAAGGATACTTATCGACAAATACCTTATAAACTCCGTTCGATGCCGAGTTCCCAATGACAATCGTTTCCAGAGGCTCCAAATCCTCAAAAGAATCACGAGGCCATCCAACAAACGGTGAAGTCATGAAATCGCCCGGGTTACCCCAATAGACATACGATCCATTTGGCAATCTCACCCAAAGATCAAATTCCCAACCGTTGCAGCCATCGATACAACCCGTAGTATCCACTATAGGCTGCACGGTCGACCAGTCAATGGTAATGGTAGCATTCCCGGTTGTCCTTGATTTGGGGAGGGCATCTGTGTATGGTCCTGCTACCGAAGCAATAGTAATATTGTTCCTTACCGCTGCATTTACATATCCGGCCTTATCTCCTCTCAGTATTCTGCTCGTGCCTGTTCCAAGCCCTGTCATCTCATAGGAACCACCACTGTTCGTTAAATCAAGCGCCAGCGGTGTAACTCCTGAGAATAATCTGGCATTTGCGGGAGCAAGAGGCGAACTAGGCGCCTTGCCGGTAACCGGGTCAAGTATCCTTCCCACGATAGCTCTCTCAGTAGTACCGAGTAACGCCTGACGCACATCGACCCTTCGGGTTCTAACGGGAAAACCCTTGCCTATCAATTTTCCGTTTGTTACAAGCCGCGCAACTAAGCCATCCCGCGTAAGGGCTGGCAACTGTCCCCACACAAGGGCGGCTGCCCCGGCCACTACCGGTGATGCCATAGAAGTACCTGACATAGGCGCATATCCTGCCGCAGGAGTCGTCGATAATATTTCCCATCCAGGCGCCGCAATATTATATTGGCCTGGGGTCGCAGATGGGCTGAAGTTTGAAAACCATGCCCTGGCATCGTTCTCTTCCGTAGCCATAACCCGAAGGGCAGTATTCACATCACCTCCAGGATATGAAGGGGTGGTAGTGTTAGAATTACCGGCAGCCGCTACAAGCACCTTTCCTGCATTTTTGATAGCAAGCACCTCAGCAGCAACGAGCGCGCTGGCAGGACCTCCAAGGCTCATATTTATCACTTTTGTAGGAGGTGTTGTAACCGCTGTTCTTGCGTATTTCATACCTTCTGCAACATCGAAAAAGGTACCAGATCCGCTGGCTGAAAGAACCTTCACGGCTAATATTTTAGAATTCGGACTTACTCCTTCTCCATACTGACCGTTACCTGCCTTTGCTGCAATAATCCCCGCAACATGAGTACCATGCCCATTATCATCGTAAGGGTCGAAATTATTTGCAACACAGTTTTTCCCTAAATAGACCTTACCGGAAAGATCAGGATGGGTGTAATCCACACCGGTATCAATTACTGCAACTGTTGGCGGTGTAGCAGAGAGCGCCCCAAGCGCAGCTGTCTTTCTTATTACGGTAAGATGCCACTGGTATCCGGTTCCCGCATCGGCAGATACGGATTGAGCATTCATATCGCCAGGGGTAGAATTTTTATTCTGTAACCCTTTATTCTTCTGCCCTCTTATATCAGGAAGAAGCGGCTTGGGCGGAATACTCATAAAACCGTTTCTTTCAACAAACGATACATTGGGAAGTTTAATAAGAGAATGAGCAGCATCCTTTACTGCTTCTTCGGATGAAAACTGCAGCAGAACAGCAGTATTCCCCATTTTCTTTACCAGTTTGCCCCCTGATGCATTAGCTACCTTGAAAATAGCAAGCGTACTCATGCCTTCTTTGATCCCAACGATCAACTGACCTGCAACATAATCTTTCCCGGCAACCAGCCCAGGCTCAAAACCGTATCCGAGTTTTTTATTCTGTGTTTCATCTGCCATTGCACCTATCGAATTGGACAATACCATAGATAGGACAAACATAACGGACAAAAAAACCTTTCCTCTCATACAACCCCTCCTTTTCTCTATTGTTTTCATGATAAACATCATTACAACCACAGAACTCTATTCGCTTATACGTATGTTATTCTTCTCTTACCTCCTTTCTTGCCTCTAACTCATACATAAGCCCTTCTGCCTTGCTACGCACTAATTCATCACTATCATGGAGAACTACTCTTGCTGCTTCAAGGGCAAATTCTTCGCCTTTGGATGTCATTGCCTCTATTGCCATTATCCTTATTTCAGGATCAGGATGGGTTAATCTCGCCCTTAAAATAGGTAATCCATCCTGAGCAGACAAATGAGATAGCTGGCTGAATGCCATATGCCGTATATCAGTATTATCATCTTCCGTTGCATCTTTTAATATCTCCATTGCATCTGAGCCAAATAATTCACCTGAACCAAACAGCTCTCCCAGTAACGAAATAGCTGTTTTGCGAATATCAGTGTTTGTACTTCGGCTATCGTTGAGAAGTAAACCGGCAACGCTTCTATAGCCCCTTTCATGAAGTTGTTTATATGCAATCTCTCTGATTAAGGGGTCTGAATCTCTCGTTGCTGAGTAAAGAATATCCTCTATATACGGATGATTTATTTCTAAGAGTTCTTGAATCTTTACAAGACGCATGTTGAGGTCGAGACCTTGAAGATTATTATAGAAAAACTCACCTTCCGTTTTCTCATCCTCCTGAAAAACGACAGACTCTAAGGATGAAACAGGCCGGCGTCCTATGATCAGCAGGCGGGGTAATATTTCACCATGAGAAGCCGCTTTCATAAAAATAGCGTAATTTACATGGGCCAGAAGTTTTTTTAAGCTCTCATGGAGGGTAAGTCCGGAAAAGCAGATACTCACTGGCTCTTGAAGACGCTCTGAACCATGAATCTCTATTCGTGTCTGGCAAGAGATCTGGTAAAGTATGTCTGAGAGCGGAGCCTTCTCTGCGATTACACTAAGACGCTGCTCTTTCCATGCAACTTTCAATGGTATAACCCCTTGCTGAGCTTGTGCTGAATACGGGTAAAAAAATAAGCTAATGTAAAGTAACAGGAGGAATATCGTAAAAGGTATTTTATGACTCTCTATATGCATCAAATTCTATGTAAAGCTTTTCTCTGGTTTCAGGACTTTTAAATATTTGTAATCGTTAGCAAGGTGAAGTTTGGTAGTCATTCGGAGCGGAGTGAAGAATCTCCCGCCCGTGAAAAAGCGATACTCTTCGTTCCACGGATGATAAAGATGGATGCGATCTTTTTGCAACTATCAGGAAAATAAAAAACCTTACTTCTGAAAACATTTTCTGAAGTAAGGCTATATTTCCTCATGTTAAATTTGTAAGACATTTTCGGTAGCAAGGCCATCTTATTTCTATCGTGCCAGTTATGAACGAGAGTGTCTGTTACGTATACTGACACTGTTCACGAACACTGTCCACTGTTACAAGATCCTTTACTTTGCGTCCCCTGATCACTCAGGGTTTGCCTTTGTCACAATGTTTTCTCTACTTTAAGCAGCTGCTTTATAACATGTACAATATTTTATGTCAATTAAAATTTTTAATTCTGATGTTAAACCTTTACAACGAAAAAGAGAAAAGTTCCTGTCCTGACAAATGATAAGACAATGACTAAAATTTATTGAATCGTAAAATATTGTCTGCTATAATCAGATATTAAATTTCTCGTAATTGTAGTATGACCAATGAGTATTCGGTCATTATTCTCTCAGAATAATGAGATAATAACCCTAATAGTATCTTGAACAAAATGAAGATTCTTGCAGAAGTTAAGGTCATGCCCCTGTGCATGACCTTTTTTATGGGAAAAATTACATTGCAACGAGGAACAAATTTCGTATATAACTATCCATAATGCATAGGAAGAATACAATGTCATCGCCATTTACAGAAGAACAGATAAAGCGTTACTCACGTCACATTATCCTCCCTGAAGTTGGAGGAAAGGGCCAGTTGAAACTTTTAAAGGCGAAGGTATTTCTCGTAGGCGCGGGGGGTCTTGGCTCTCCGGCTGCATTTTATCTTGCTGCTGCAGGAGTCGGAAAGATCGGTATCGCAGATAGTGACTGTGTAGACCATTCAAATTTGCAGCGGCAAATTTTACATGCTACCAAAGATGTCGGCCGTTCAAAAGCTATCTCTGCCAAAGAAACCCTTGAGGCGCTAAATCCCGACATAGAGGTAATCCCTTATACAGATCGTTTGAATTCAGAAAATATCCTTGATATTATCAAAGATTACGATGTAATTCTCGATGGCGCCGATAACTTCCCTACAAGATATCTTGTGAATGATGCCTGCGTTTTTCTTAAAAAACCGCTTTCCCACGGTTCTATCTTCCGGTTTGAGGGGCAGGTTACAACAATCATACCTTTTGATGGGCCTTGCTATCGCTGTTTATATGAAATGCCCCCTCCCCCCGGATTGGTACCCTCCTGTCAGGAGGCTGGGGTATTAGGCGTGCTGCCAGGAGTAATAGGTTCTATTCAGGCTACAGAAGTTGTGAAATTAATTCTTGGCAAAGGGCAGATTTTAAAGGGAAAATTGCTTATGTATGATTCATTAAATATGGAATTTAAAAAGGTCAAGATACACAGGAATCCTAACTGTCCGGTATGCAGCGATAAAGCTACCATCAAAGAGCTTATTGATTATGAAGAATTCTGCCAGACTCATGGTTAAATAAGACCGGCAGGAGAATGTATCTATCATGTATAAGTTTTATTTACAATTCGATAGTAATCCCTCAAACTCACCTGTGGGTATAAACTGTCGGGAGAAATTTCAGAGGAGGAAACCATATGGCTATAAAACGATATATACGAGTAACAGGCTTGCTTGTAGGTATGATCTTATTCTTAAATACTATCATGGGCATCCTTATCTTTAAAAAGCTCCATGCAGACAAAGAGGATACAAAAACAGAAGTAAAAAATATAACACCTAAACAGGCAAAGGAATTGATAGATCATGAAAAGGATATATTTATATTAGATGTGCGAACTGAGGAAGAATATGATAAGGTACACTTAAAAAGCGCTAATCTTATTCCTATTCAGGAACTTGAGCAAAATATCGAAAGAATACCAAAAGATAAGCAAGTAATTGTTCATTGTGCCGCCGGAGTACGTAGTGCAAAGGCATGTAAGCTATTAAAAGATAAAGGATTAAAAGAATTGTACAACATGGAAGGAGGCATTAACAAGTGGCAGGAGGAAGGCTATCCTGTAGAAAAGCATTAATCGATAGTATTAAGTATTATGGTATATCTTCCTCGAAATCATGGAGATGACTATAGGCAGGAAGTGTTGAGATACGAGGGTCATCGACCCTTTTCCCAACAGTGAAATGGTATATTACCTGTTGTTCTGCTGGTGTCTTCAGAAAGGTATGTACATCATCATCAAGAAATGCACCGATACCAGTAGCATCATATCCCATTGCTGTAGCACCTAAATATAAAACCTGTCCCAGAAATCCTGCTTCATAATGGATATAGCGATATCCTCGGTCACCATAAGCTAGTAACGCATACTCAAAGTTACTCATAAAGCTGATGGCAAAAGCCGAGTCACCGGCAATGTCTTGATCTAAACTTAGTTCCTTTGCACTGTGTTGCACATCACCTCTGGACACTAATAGTAGCCGCTTTTGTACTCTATCAAGGTAATACACACCTCTTTCCAAGCCCTCGATACGGTGAATATATAGGTAGGGAACGACTAGTGGTGGCCCCTCTCGGATCAAGAAATCAGCTTTATATGAGGAGCATAAAAGTTGCATAAGAAAATGAAACTCCGGCAAAGACAACGGTGTTTTACCATCAAAATCAAGTGCACTTCTCCTGTGTCTGATAGTCCATTTTAATGAATATTCGACAGCCGGTATTATTGTATTAATTTCCCCACATTGTTTATCTCTTGTATACGGCAAATAATTTACAAATGATTTATCTTGTTGTGGAATACGTATGTGATACGTTCTACCAGTAAGTGCGTGTCCCATACGGATACGTGGATAATCTACTTCTCTGCTCGAAAGCCTGTTTGTATACCTTGAGGCACCTATATCGACCTTTTGAAATTCCTTCCGATTCGCACCAATAACAGGTTGATCACTACTTAGAACCAAAAATAAAAGCAATTGCTCGTCCGTCTTATCAAAACAAAGATATTGGCGCATACTATCATCATTGAACGCTCCAACGGACAGCACAAAAAATCCCAGCGCATGTGCCGCTACCATAATCGATGCCATTGCATGTCCCACATCAAGATAGCAGTACCGTAAAGCTCTGGACTGATATTTCCATGCCTCGCGCCAAAAGATGCTATGTAACCCGATAATAATTGGAGGCGTTTTAGAAATACCGTCAAATCTTTCCCACAAAACAGGGATTATATCCCCGATAACTCTTTGCTCGATCTGATGGTCTTTCACAAAATAATGATATGCACCTGATGGAATATCTTTCACGTTATGAATATAAAGATGTGTCTCTGTAGGATGCAAATCTCCACTGCTTGGGTTTACCCTCAGCGACCATGGCTCTACACCCGGATAAGATTTCCATGCACTGATAGACATTGAATAATACAGGAGTGTGGATAAGGTATTTAACGTAACAGGGTTATTCCTTGGTTTATTATGAGTAAAAGACCAAACATACGATAATGGGCTATGCATCTTTTCAAAGCTATTTCCCAAATCTATTTTTGGGCAACCTACATAGGTACGAAAAGGATTCGGTTGATTTGACCAGTCAAGAACATGCTGATTCTGATAAAGTTTCTCCCAACTATGTTTTGTTGTCTCATGGTATTCACGAATAGATTTCATTCAGGCATTGTATAAGAATTGTGCCGTGTATGCAATACCTGTGTGGAAACATTTTTGAGTATAAACATGAATATTTCTTTTGACTTTTTTCTTACAACTTACAAGATTTATATGGTAAAATCTTTTTTTATAATCCAGGTAATAGCACACAGCTACATAAAAATCTGAAAATAAAGAAGAGATTTTAATGCAGGGAGGAAAGATTTTTACCAGCACCATCCTTACCCATTCCATCGAGACTGCATTTACTCAGAAATTTCATGGTCTTTACCCGACAATGATTGTTGCCCAATCATTACGGCGTTTTGGCGAAGGAGTTAAGGTCTGTTGTGAGATTGTAATGGAAGCATGTGATGGAGGACCTTATCCCGGAATTTGAAGAAGTTGTTGCCGTAGCAGGAACCGGCAGAGGAGCTGATACGGTATGTATAGTAAAATCGGCAACATCAAAGAGGTTCTTAGATCTTAAAGTACTTGAAATACTAGCAAAACCCCGAGGGTAAAAAGAGGCTTCACTATGATTATAGTAAACAAATCCCCTTTCATAGAGGATTTGTTTACGTATTATCATGTATTATAAAAACCAGACCATAGAACAGCGTAGTACAAAAAACAACTATAAATTAACTTCTGCTAATATCTCTGCCATATCAATTACAGGAAGTTTTATGGATTTCTCACCAAGAAGCGTATCTACGATATCCTGTGGTGCGCTCCGATAGTGTAAAACGGCTTTTACCTTCAATGGAGATTTAGCATCACCTGGAATTAAACAAACAAAATGTTCCTCTTTTTGACCTTTTGGAGGAATACGATTATCTGAAATAATATGTGTGGCAGTCCACACGTGAAGTGTCTGTTTGCCGTTTTCATCTCCAAATACGGTATGATAGATGGTAGCATTAGGATCGACGTTCCCTTTTTCATCTACTTTTCCGCTTTGATAAATAATTTTGTCTTCTGCATCTGTCACAGAAGTTTCTAACCACATCTGGCGCAGCTCGGTAAGCCCTGTAGGTAAGTAATGCCCTGCGCCGGTATTTTTTATGTTTACCTGGAATTTCAGGATATCGCCTTTTTTTGCGTTTGGATTCGCCACAACTTCGAGAGTTGCAGCGTTCTTCAATCTGTCAATGGCCATTTGGGGCTGTACTTCTGAGTTAGGCGGTAAAGAAATCTGAGAAACGCTTCCGCCAACAAAGTAATGTGTCCATATATGAGGACGCTTCTTACCTCCCATAATTTCGGGCGATGCCAGACCAGGGTTGTCAGGCCTGTCAGTGCTGCCAGTGCTGGGAAAACCGGGACGCTGTCTCATATGACAATCCTGACAATGCACGGTCGTCTCCGGATCATTTGTATTATATGGACCTTGCCTCCATTCCGTATAGGTTTGTTCTATAGGGAGATCATTTCCGGCGTGTGATACATCATGACACCCCCCACAGAATTCCGAGCGTGTATGCAACTCAGAGTACTGACTTCCATGAATGGTTTCAGGAGAATCCTTAAAAGGACCATATTTAATGCCCCCTTCCATTGCAGCTGCGTTACCAGGACTTAGTATGTAGGGCGCATTTCCAATACCCGTAGTTGCCCTGACAGAATGACAAAAATCACAGATAACACCTCCTTTTTCATCATCGACAGGAAGATTGGCATCTCCGGCGCTATGACCAATAGGAAAGTGGCAACGAACGCAAGATTCTATATTTCGTTTTTGTGATTCTCCTTCTGCTGTTTTTTTACCCAAGTTATAAAGAGCCTGAAAAAGTGGATTCTTCCATGCATTAGCATGCGTGGAACCACTCCACATCTTAAAAATTTCAGGATGACAGGAACCGCAAGAAATCGGACTGAAGAATTGACTTATTCTTACATCGCCTGGCACCGTAATGGGTAAATCAACAATATTTTCTGGCCTCTTCCCCGGAGGAAGTTTCCAGGTAGGTGACCACTCCTTAGGATCACTTGCAAAAGATGCATTTAAAGACAGAAGGGATAAACTGCACATTACATAAAACATTGATTTAAAATATAAACGCATACGAGATTATTATCCTTTCTTTAAATAATGTTATACTATAGTACTTCAATGATGAAACCGAACATATCCTCAACAGAGGAAAGACTACCCCGCCAGTCATTGCTTCGGAAAAAACCCTCGCAATGACATGTTGAGAGATTCCGTAACGTTCCCTATACCAGCATACAACCAAAGACTCATGCACCACATTTTGTTCGGTTTCATCTCTTGGATGCTATAGCTTTAAGAATTTAACCTAAATTCTGCAACGGGATATAGAGTAGGCCTTCGGCGACTTTTAATGTTAAATTAGTACAAAACAACGATTATACAAAAAATTTATCTGTTTAAAACAAAAAATTTCCATCACACTATCAGGATATATTTTATCTAGAGATCATCCCAAAACTTTAATTTAGTATCTAGAATGATTTGGAAAATAGTATGTATAAGGAGAGAATTTTTCATACTCTGTAAGCCAGTTCCTGGGGTGGCACTGACAAACTCTGTTTGTCAGTGTTTTGTAATCCATATCCATGCACGTATGGAAATAAGCACGGACAAACCCATTTGTCAGTGCCACTCGGTAAGGTAGAGAGAGGTTTCCGTACAGAAATAGGTTTTGGGGATAGCTTCTATACATAAAATTATTAATGTAATAACATGATAAAAAAAGGGGATAGACTAAAAGTCTATCCCCTTTGTGGAAATATATGAATATAATGAATATATTTTTTGTATTATTTTTCCTACTTTGGTTCTTTAACCTTTACAACTTTGGTTGATTTTACCGTAGTATCTCCTTCTACTGCAACAAAATTTTTAATCTTTTCAAATTTCTTATCGCCGACACCTTTAACTTTTTTCATATCTTCTATAGTCTGAAAATTACCATTATTCTTCCTATAGTTTACCACTTCAATAGCAATCTTAGGTCCTATCCCGGGTAATAACGCAATTTGATCCTCTGTAGCAGTATTAATATTTACCTTTCCCTCGACCCCTTCGTCAGACATACAAATCGTTTGACAAACAAAGGCAATTGCAAACACCAGCACAATTACACTGCAAAATTTACGTAGTATGTGCATAGTAATCTCCTATAAAAATAAACATTCCTAATAAAGTTCTCAAAGGCCTTTGAATAGAAACAAACACGTGTTTTACGAAAACATTCAGCAAAGTATAAACCGGAAATCATAAAAGTTAAAAAAAAGAAAAAATTATCCCTAAATAAGGAAGCTTTCAGTAGTAATAATTTTTATAATTTTATAGAAAATTCAGAAAAAAGGGTAAAGTATGTATGCATAATACAAAAAAGATCATAAAAGGATTTTAAATAGTACAAAATTGTTGATTATAACAATCAACAAAAAAGGACACGCATAATTGCATGTCCTTTTTCACTTTTAAAAAATACCTTTACTTTAATAGATGTTTAGTTCTTTTTATCCCGTAAGGATTCTATAACTTCATCTATCAAGCCATATGCTTTTGCCTCATGAGAAGACATATAGAAGTCTCGGTCAACATCTGCTTCGACACGTTCTATTGGTTGCCCTGCATGTTTCACAAGGATTTCATTTAAATACTTCTTCATTCTCAGGATCTCTTCCGCCTGAATACTAATATCCGTTGCTGTACCTCTCATACCACCCCATGGCTGATGAAGCATGATACGGGTATGGGGCAGGCCATATCTTTTCCCTTTTGTTCCAGCAGCAAGGAGGATAGCAGCCATGCTGAACGCCTGGCCTATACAAAAAGTTGCAACATCGCATTGTACGAATTGCATCGTATCGTAAATGGCCAAACCAGCGGTAATCGATCCACCTGGAGAATTAATATAAATATTGATGTCCTGGTTTTTATTCTCATTCTGAAGAAATAATATCTGTGCTATAACCAAATTTGATAAGGTATCTTCTATCGCAGAACCAATAAAAATGATACGATCCTTTAACAGCCTTGAGAATATGTCGTAATGTCTCTCACCATAGCCGGTCTTTTCAATAACGTAAGGAACAAAAAGGTTATGAGAACCCCCTTTAGACCCTACAGCAGGAAATTCGCCATTTTCTAAATATGATACATACTCTTTATACACAAAAACTTCCTTTCGTTTATTTTTACTTCACGTTTAACAGTAATTCTTCTGGTTTTATCCTTCTGTATGAGCTTCTTTAAGGATGAGATTTACTACTTTATTCTCACGCATATCGTTCCGCAAATAGGATAAGCTCCCCTGACGTTCTAATTGTTTACGAACCCTGGCCGTATCGGTATTGTATGCACGTGCAATATCAGCAATCCGCTGTTCTACTTCGTTTTCTGTAACGAATATCTTCTCCTTCTCGGCTATCTTATCTAAGATAAGAGATGCCTTTAACTCACGCATTACTGATTCGGCAGATGCATTTTTGATATTTTCCGTTTGTTTTTGAATTTCTTCTAAGGGCATGCCCCTGTTCAGCAAATCCAACTGATGCTTATATACCCTTTTTCCCGTATGGTAACTCACAAAATCTTCAGGTAATTCGAATTTTGTCTGGTCTAAAAGAATATCAAGTACCTGGTTCCTCAAATCATCTTCTGCCCATTTCCTTTTCTCAATCTCAACCTGTTTTTGTATCTTTGACTTTAAATCTTCCAAGGATTCAAAACCTAAGGTTTTGGCAAAATTCTCATTAACTTCAGGAACAGCAAGCCGTTTTATTTCTTTCACGGTAAGTTGTAATTTCGCATTCTTTCCCCGATGCTCTTCTTTTACGAAGGCATCTGGCAGTTTCACATCAATACTGCGTATTTCACCCGATTTTGTGCCTTCTAGTTTTGTGACTAAGTCTGGTATCCCTGTATTAAAGACTGCAAAGCCGTCTGCAACAAGAATTTCTATATCGTTGTCTTCCAATACGGTACTCCCATCCACTTCTACTTTACCATCACAAATAATTTGATCTCCCTTTGCTGCATTTCCGTCTTTTACAACGGTTAATTGCGCTTTACGGAGGCTCATATTGTGTAATGCTTTTTGTATATCTTCATCCGTTACCGTAGTTGATTTTTTCTTTAACTTTAAATCCTTGTACTGACCTACATCAAATGTTGGCCATACTTCCAGGGTTACATCAAAATTAAAGGGTTGTCCAATATCAAATTTTATATCGCCAAATTTTGGATTCCCCACCGGATTCAGTTTATGCTCTTCAATTACCTTTTGGTAACAATCACTAACCACAGATTGTCTCACCTCATCCTTAATTTGGTCAGCAAACCGCTTTTCCACTAACTTGCGAGGCGCATGCCCCTTTCGAAAACCAGGTAGCTCTATCGTATCACAAACCTCTACGGTCTTTTTCTCAAATTCGCTCTCGATTGTTTCCTTTGGTATTTCAAATTTTAAAACTTTTTTACAAGGGCCTGCATCTTCAATTGTTACATTCATCGTATTAGTATCCTACAATACCTTCCATTTAAGATAAAAAATGGAGCGGGTGATGGGGTTCGAACCCACGACATTCACGTTGGCAACGTGACGCTCTACCACTGAGCTACACCCGCCTTTACAGAAAAAAAATGCGAGGGGGGGGAATTGAACCCCCACGCCGTAAGGCACAAGATCCTAAATCTTGCGCGTCTGCCAGTTCCGCCACCCTCGCCTGATAGAGCAATTACGTTTGCCTTACAGTAAATATGCTTCATCCGGAAAGTGTTTCCTCAATATCCGCCCTATCACTTGTCACTAACCAGATATGCTATAGCTTATCAAGTCTCTTCATACTCTAACTAATCCTTTAGAGTACATAACCTTGGTGCGCCCTGAAGGATTCGAACCTTCGACCCACTGATTAAGAGTCAGTTGCTCTACCAACTGAGCTAAGGGCGCATCTGATACATTATCAATCCTGTTTAGGCTTATGGATGGCGCGCCCGGCAGGACTTGAACCTGCAACCGTTGGATTCGAAGTCCACCACTCTATCCAATTGAGCTACGAGCGCAAAATTTACAGCTCAACAACGATTTAAAATTCTATTTTCATTACCATAGAATAAAAATAATTCAACAAAGACTAAATTATAATTAATTTTTAAAAAAAGTCAACTGCATTTATGATTGTGGAAATTTAAATACTCAGGAGGTTGGTTACTGTTCTCTCACGTGACCGAGATTTGCATCTTGCCGCAAAAGTTCTTTCTGAATATCCGATACAGGTGTATCCCTTAACGCTTTGCTTTTAAGAGACGCAAATGCAGCACATACTCCAGCTGCTTGTCCGGTTGCTATGGAGGCAGGCATAACACGGTATGAAGAGTGGGCTTCATGGGTACCGGAAATGCAACGGCCGGCAACAATAATTCCTTCAATACCCTCCGGTAAGAGACAGCGCAGGGGAATATCATAAGCCTCGCCCGGAGGCAGGCGCTTAAATTCCGTGCCTTTCCCTTCGGGATTGTGGATGTCTATGGGATATGCGCAACGTGCAATTACATCAGGAAATTTGCGGGCGCTCAATACATCATTCTCGGTAAGTTGATAATCTCCCACGATTCTTCTCGTCTCACGCACCCCTATATGTACCCCGCTTTGAGCAATATAAGCCTTTTCAAAACCCGGTACATACCGGCGCAGGAACGCTGTAATCTGGCGCATCTGCCAACGGCTTTCCCATTCTGCATATGTCAAATCCCATACATCAATGCCAAGCACCTTCGTCACACGTGTACTATTAAAACAGACCTCCCGTTCATGCGGAGTTGCGAAAAATAAGATATCTTCGCGTTTTAATTCGAGTTCGCCTGCATCAGTAGCCTTACGAATAAGGTCCCAAAGTCCATGAACACCATACCATTGGTCAGGATGTTCTCTTATATATGCATGAAAAGCTGCACGCTCGAACTCTGCCATCCGAAACATTAATGTCATAGGCTGCACCAATCCATCATGATCCCGTCCTATTTCATATCGCGCCCCGGTTCGTGCCGCCAAATCACCATCACCGGTGCAGTCAATAATAACCTGAGCCTTAATTACGATAGGACCTGATTTTGTCTCAAAAACAACCCCCCTTTTCCCCTGGTCATCAACAACATCGCTTGCTAATGCATGCAACAAAATATGTACACCGGCCTCATCTATCAGTTGCAGCATAACGAGTTTGAATATCTCAGGATCAAAAGGTATCGTATAACCTGTTTTCAAAGAAGGAGGGATAATTCCGCCCGACTTTACTAAACAGGTAATCAGCTTCCTGTATACACCGGCTATCACAGGCTCGCCAGATCCATGGTCAGTAGGAAATAGCGTTGTGGCGGCAGGCCGTTTCTGAACCGGGTGCTCTGTATAAGATGATGCAAAAGGCATAACCAAAGCTGCCGTTGCATTACCGCCAAGAAAGCCATAGCGTTCGGCTAAAATGACCTTTGCGCCTGCCCATGCTGCGCCCATAGCTGCGCCGAATCCTGCCGGACCACCACCAACGACAAGGACATTTGTTTCCGCAGCAACTATCGCTGAACGCGCCGGTAAATTAAGAGAAACGGATTGTATCGGGCGGGAAAGTGCTGGCATTCCCTTACCCTCCTACAGGAAATTTATCAGATGGTATTCTTATGGGGCCCTCTTTTCGCTTGCGGCCTTCCTTGAGCAGGCGCACCGCAATAGTGTTATTCTCCAGAGCGCGCTTTTTTAACCGCGGGAGAATACGGCTGATTTGCTTCTGCAACAAGCGCTGCTTATCCCACGACCGATCTATATAGGCTATAAGCCGGCCAGCATTTACCAATTTTAGAGGAGGTGTTGCCATGTGTAATTCATCAATAAATCCGCTGACTTTTGATGCATAGGGCAATGCTACAAAAGGGACTCCCTGGATCGCTGAAAAGATGAGAAAGTGCAGTCGCATGCCTACGGTGAATGCAAAATGTCCAATGATAGAGAGCACTTGCCCGGAAGTATATTCACCTTTCAGCACAGTAGCCTGTGATGCGCGGAGCATGCGGGCAACTACTGCATGAGATTGCTGCACATCCTTCACAAGACGCTCCATAGGAATGAATACCACATCGGCATCAAAACGATCTACCATATAGTCAGCTGCATCTGCCAAAAGCGCATGGTAATGATCTTCGCTAATGTCCGGAGCAGCCGACCCTGGTTCACGGACAGATATACCTATTTTGCAGCGTTGCCCGTCGAGATGCTCCCTTTCCAGTGTGCCAGGCGGCAATGGTTCGGGTCTGAGAAGCAATGCGGGATCAGCTGTCACTAGTATCTCGCGATTTACCCCTATTTCCTCCAGTGTCTGCTGAGCATCCCGCTCACGAACGGTTATTACGGTTGCCTGGTTCAAGCAATCTCGCATTAATTCCTTGCTAGCCGGATCGTTGAGTGGCCCTACACCTACGGAATAGACCATTACCGGCACGCCTTTTTCCTGCGCCAGCACTACTTCCCGTAAGAATATTTTCACCTCCGGGTCGAATAAAATTCCTCCTCCTCCGAGAATCATAAGATCAAGCCGTTCAATCTCCGGGATAACCTCGTTACGGTTAATTTTACGAACGGGCACCACCCGCTCAACCTGGTGTCGCTGCAAAGTATCTTCAGGATTCCGTGTGAATACCGTAATCTCTACTGGCAAAGACCGGCGCAACTCTGTAATAATGCTTTGCAATATTGCCTCATCACCTAAATTTAAACCCCCGTAGGAGCCTGATATACCCACCTTAAAAATATTCTTGTTATCTTTATCCTTTGTTTTCATAAGAAATTCCTGACAACCGATATGTAATAGTGGTAATAAAATAAGATATCACTTACGCCTGTTTTTCACTTTTGTTTACCGTTGCGCTCTATTTTATCTTTATCGTGTCAAATTTTCCCTTTAACCAATCCAACTCAGATGCAATTGAATCTATGATAGGGAGTTTAACGCCTGGCAGGACCATATAGGAGTACGTTTCTATTTCTATGTGTCTTTTTCCCATAATCATTATCTGCCTGAAAAAATTATCTTCTATAAGATCTGTCGTTGAAGAAATCCCATACCCTGACCATAGTAAAGGAACGTGGAAATGTACCCTCCATTCCCCCTGGAAGGCCTGGCTTAGGGCATCTGGTAAATCTTTAAACCGCAGGATGCCTTCTTTTGAGAGAATACGTACCTGATGAAGATATTCTGTATCAGTAAAGGGCATAAATATCCGTTGCGGGTCACCGGGAGCTACTGCTCTGATAGCAGAAGATATCTGAATTTTAGCAACTAATATGCCAAATTGCATAAGCTTCTCCAGCCAGAATAAAGGCGATTCAAATTCAACCACGACATGGCAACAATCTAAGCAGACCCCTAAATACCTTCGGGCAGAGTCTTCTGTCTTAAAGATTTTCTCAAAAAACTCAATAGCAGACCCCAGCAAGTCGAGGTAACAATCGGGTTCCGGCTCCAGGCATAAGATGATATGCCTGCCTGTTTTTTCCTCCAGTTCTTTCAGGAAAATTACGAATTTCAGCAGATTCGAAGCTGCTGAAGCTTTTTCTTTTTTCCCATAATGGAATGGAACTGTGGATATTGTACCTATTTCACCTTCTGGCAAAATATCTGCAAGGATTTTAGCAAGATTGATGGTATACTCTACGCGCATCTCAGACGACCAATCCGGCAGGTAAACATTTTCTTTTATTCGTGTTCCGTGGAAAGGACCAAAAGGAAAACCGTTTATGGTAACTACATATAATTTATTATCGTAAAGAAATGTACGGAACTCTTCCAGCCTCATAAGAAGTTCATGCGCTGCTTTCTGAGAGAGTCTCAGTCCTAATCCAAAATCCTTATCAGGACAAACCTTTGCCTTTACCCTCAGGGCATAATTTTTTATTGCCGCAAGGATTTCATCCAGATGCTCAGCAGAATGAATATTGAGGCCGTACATGACATGATTACCGTTTCCTAATTTCATACAAAAATTTTTTATTTCACAGATTTTTTATTTGGTAAAGGAATAGTCAAGATTTTCGCAAATACATAGCCAAATTTCTGATGTTTTTACAAAATAGATTGACATCTAGCAAAGTCTATAGTTGATGTACAGGAATTTCAAAGTTTTTCATTATGCCATGAACACACCCTTAGCCCCTCTCAAGAGAGGAATCGGGGAAGTCCCCTCTTGAGAGGAGATTGAGAGGTGGGTAAAAAGCCGTTGTGTTTTGCCTTTTAAAAACCGAACCTGATTTATACTTTTCCAGAAAAATCTCTTATTTAGTAAAAATTAGGTATTTAACTTGCGCAAAGGAACTACAATAAAAAGGAGCAATGGAGAGAGCATCAGTTAATTTTTCAGATTGGACAGAAAATAATTAACGTTTTCATGGAGATAAAGTATGGATTTATTAACAAAAAATGATTTAAGGGCATTAATAGAAAAGCCCAAAGGGCCAAAGGGACTCTGTATATCAATTTTTATGCCTACGCATCGAATGTGGCCGGAAACACAGCAGGATCCGATTAGACTAAAAAATCTTCTTCGGATAGCAGAAGAAAACCTTATACGAAACGGACTCCGGTCACCGGAGGCGAAAAAATTGCTAGAACCCTCTCAAGTATTCTTAATAGATACGTCTTTTTGGAGATATCAAAGTGACGGTCTGGCAATATTTCTTTCTTCCGATGTATTTCAATACTACCGCCTTCCTTTGAAATTTGGAGAATTTGCGGTTGTAACTCACCGTTTTAACATCAAGCCGCTTCTCCCATTATTCAATAGCGATGGTCACTTTTTTGTTCTGGCGCTTAGCCAAAATAAAATCAGATTATTTCAGAGTACCCGTTACAGCATCAGTGAGATGGACTTGGAAAAAACACATGTTCCGACAAGTATAAGTGAAGCTCTCAGGTATACCGAATTTGAAAAACAACCGCATTTTCGTACCCGTATAACACCCTTTACCGGTGGATCAACTCCCGTGGGTGAAAAAGCAGGTACATTTTATAGTAGCAGGGAAGATATTGATGAAGCAAGAAAAAACATCCTGGAGTACTTTAATAGGGTTGATAAGGGTTTGCATGAACTATTGCATGATGAAAAAGCGCCTTTGGTGTTGGCAGGAGTTGAATATCTTTTACCAATATACAGAGAGACAAACTCATATCCTTATCTAATGGAGAGGGGAATTACAGGAAGTCCTAAAGAGACAAACGAAAAAGAACTCTGTGAACAGGCATGGACCATTGTACAGCCATATTTCCAGAAAGAACAGGAAGACGCAGCCAGGAAATATAAGCAATTTGCCGATACAGACCGTACCTCTCATGATATTAAAGAAATCGTTGTAGCAGCTTACCACGGACGTGTTGAATCGCTTTTTGTAGCTGTCGGCGCCAGGCAATGGGGTGCTTTTAATCCAGAGACTCAGGTGGTTCATGCCCATGAGAAAGAAGAAGTTGGAGATGAAGATTTATTGGATCTTGCAGCCATTCATGCTTTTTTAAAAGGAGGATCCGTTTATGCTGTTGAGCCGGAGAAAGTACCTGATACCTCATTATCGGCTGCTGTATTTCGATATTAGTTAGCAATGAAACACACTCCTAAATATTTTCTCGCAGATTTCCCATAATGGCATGATGCTGTTGATATTGTACCAGTTTCCCCGTCTGGTAAAATATCTGGTAAGGATTCTGATAAGATCGTGGGTATAGAATACCCTCGATGGAGAAGACCAATCTGGCAGATATCCCATGTCACCCCTTCGGGGTTGAAGGGTTTTTTCAGCTTTTTCTATAATCATGACATCCCTACGGGATTAGGCAGGAAGATCATAAATAGGTCTTTCGGCAACTTTTATATAATATCAAAACGTAGGGCAAGGCTTTACAGGCTGTCCGAGAATGCTTTCATATGACAAATCCTATACTATATGTTGACAAAATATTAGCACGACAACAATATTTAGTATGGTATTTGTGAGTCGATTGAATTCTCGGACAGCCTGTTTAGCCTTGCTTCCCCGCATGAACGTGCCACGGAGAGAGCAACTCTAAAGGGTTGCCCTATGTAATTAAAATTCCTATATATGGAATTAGATTGGGTTTTAAAAGGCAAAATATCCAATAACTTTTCTTTTTACCCACCCCTCAAGCCCCTCCGAGACTGTGTCGTAATTATCAAAATTTTTTATAAAAAAGCGGACTCTCGGAGAGATAAAGAATGCGGGATGTGATAGAATATACCCGAGTGTCTTGCAAGGGGGGCAGAAAAAGATCCGTGTAGAGAATCCATAGGATAATTTTCAAAAAGCCGGAGACCCGGAATCCGGACAGGAAGATATGGAAAGGAAGAGAAATAGGCAAAAGTAGGCAAAACAGGGAAAATATATC